>CALIEL010000040.1 GCA_938022235.1 Oribacterium parvum | reverse complement strand
ATGGTTTTGGAGTGGGCAGGGCTGGTGGATGCCTATACCATGAAGATACCAAACCTCTGCACCATAGTGCTTCTAGTGGGCAGAATCCTCTTCATGATTCCGGAGCTTCTGTTCTATAAGGGGGACTTCCCCATGATTTTAGTCAACAGTTTTGTACCGGCATTTATCGCTTTGATTTTATTGTGCCTCTTATATAAGATTTCCCGTTCCGGCTTGGGTATGGGAGACATCAAGATTTTTACCGGTCTTGCGTTCTTCACAGGGATGTACGGATTTTGCGTGAGCTTACTTTTTTCCTTCCTGCTTTGCGCCCTGTGTTCCCTTCCGGTTTTACTGTTAAAGAAAAAGAAGTTAAAGGACGCCCTTCCCTTGGGACCCTTTATCTACTTCGGTTTTGGCTTTGCAGCCATGCTTTCTCTGATATAGAAAGGAGCAGCTTGTGACACAGACACAGATGGGGGTTGCCTTTGCCCTGGTATTGATTACCGGTATGGGTTGGTATAGTAAGATTTCCGACCAGCAGAGACAGATAAAAAGGTATCAGCAGGAAGTGGCGGAAGCCGCGGACTTTGAGAAAAGAGGCCTGTACCAAAAGGCGGGAGAAAATTACAAAGAGGCTCTGGGCATTAAGAAGGAAGAAGCCATCTATGAAAAGATGATGGATGCCTACGAGAAAGCCTATGAGGAAAAGGAAGACCGCTACAAGGAATATATGGAGGCGGCAGAGATGGCTCAGGCGGCCTATCCGGAAAACCCGCATTTTGCTCTGGCGATTTCCCGACTGTACATTCAGAAAAACGACTATGCCAATGCCTTTTACTTTTTGGATAAGGCGAAAAAGGCAGGCTCCAAGGATAAGACCTTCCAAAAGGAATATCAGAAAATGCTCTATTCCTTCAAAACCTTGTATGGAAACTACAACAGCTATTATCCCCTTTCCAACGGCTTCTACGGGGTGAAAAACAAGGAGGGAGCAGGCTATATCCCGGCAGACGGGGAATCCTCCAACTCCTTAAAGCAGGAATTTGTAGGGCCCATCGGAGAGAAGGGCTATCGTCTGCTACGTAAGGACGGAAAAACCATTTTGATGGATAAAAATGAAGTGACCCAGGGTGTATTTTCCAATAAAAATCCCGAAGACATCGGCTACTATGCGGAGGACAGAATTCCCATCAAGGAAGAGGGAGAATACAGCTATTACAATGCCTTGGGAGACCGGCTCTTCGGCGGATTCTCCGAAGCCAGCCGTTTCCAAAAAGGAAAGGCAGTGGTGAAAAAGGCGAAAAGGGTCTTCTTTATCGATTCGGAAGGCAAGGAGCTGGAACTAAAGTATACGGTAAAGGATGAAAAGGGTAAGGCGAAAAAAGACGAAAACGGAAAGAAGATAGAACAAGAAAGAAAGTTCGAGGCGGTACAGATTAATCCGGACTACAGCTTTATTGCCCAGGGCTGCATTCTGGCCAAGGAGGACGGCGCCTACCATATCTACAATGAAAACTGGGAACAGATTTCGGACTTCTCCGCTGAGGAAGTGGACGGTATCGGAAAGGACGGCATCTTCGCCTTTTCCAAGAAGGGAAAATGGGGCTTTGCCAACCTGAAGGGAGAAGTGGTACTGGAGCCTAAGTACAAGGCGGCGAAGAGCTTCTCGGAAGGTCTTGCCGGTGTGATGGAGGACGACTACTGGGGCTTTATCAACTTAAAAGGAGAAATGGTCATTACCCCCCAGTTCTTCGGCGTGGATTACTTCAACAAAAAAGGCGTATGCATAGTGGAAACCACTCCGGAGGTATATCAGTTTATCAAACGAAATATTGTGAAGAAGGAAATCTTTACGGAGGACAGCAAAGACGCCACCAAAGAAGAGAAGGGCAAGGAAAAGGAAACAAAGCCCGAAGAAACAACGGAAGCGGAAACAGAAGCAATGACGGAAGCAGCCACCGAAGCTCCGACAGAAGGAACAGAAGCAGCATCGGAAGCCCCGGCAGAAGGAACGGAAGCAGCACCGGAAGCGGCACCGGAAGCCCCTGTAGAAGGGGGAGAAACGGCAGCTGCAGCTCCCCCGGAAGGGGGAGAAGCACCCCCTGCAGAAGGAGGGGCTCCGGCAGCAGAATAGGGCGCAGATGGAACGAAGATAGCAATCAATAAGCTGGAAAAGAGCAAAGGAGAAGGAAATGAAAATCAAATTAGCGATTTTGGAACAGGACAAGGAATACTTACAAAGAATCGTAACGGTGTTTAGCACCCGCTTTGGAGAGAAGTTTGAGCTGTATTCCTTTACCGACGAAGAACTGGCCTTAAAGACTGTTCGGGAGGTAAAGATGGATGTGCTGGTGGCGGATGCCTCCTTTGACATCAACACCGCCCTTCTTCCCAAGCAGTGCAGCTTTGCGTACTTCGTGGAGTCTGCGGAAATCGAAAGCTATAAGGATGAGGCGGCCATCTCCAAGTACCAGAAGGCGGAGCTGAGTTATAAGCAGATTTTAAGCCTCTATGCGGAGCGGATTCAGGGTATTACCGGTTTGAAAATCGGAGAAGATCCCTGTAAGGTCTTTGCCTTCGGATCTGTAGCCGGAGGAACCGGTGCATCCACCATGGCGGCAGCCTGTGCCTATCATTTTGCCCAGGCGGGACACCGGGTTTTGTACTTGAATATGGAGCGCTACGGCTCGGCGGATCTCTTCTTCCATGCCGGAGGACAGCTGGACATGAGCGATGTGGTATTTGCCTTAAAGGAGCAGAAGGCCAACTTCCGCCTAAAGCTGGAAAGTGCGGTTCGCCAAGATCCAAGAGGGGTGTACTTCTTCTCCAAAGCTAAGATTGCCCTGGATATGATGGAGCTTTCCTTAGAGGAGAGACAGAAGCTGCTTCGGGAGCTAAAGCTGGGAGGCTCCTATGACATTATCATCCTGGACGGGGACTTCTCCATTGATGACGACAGCTTGGCGGTTTACCGGGGAGTGCACGGCATTGTCCTCACCGTAGACGGATCGGAAATCGGAAACGATAAGTTCCTAAGAATGCTCCAAGCCTTGCAGATTAAGGAGGAAAATTCCCCCGTTCCCATCATGAAGAGAATGTATACCGTATATAACAAGTTCAGTAACAAAACCGGCCAGAGCCTTCCCAAAATCGGCATTCGAGAGCTGGGAGGGGTACCAAGATATGAACACGCCGGAACAGAGGCGCTGGTGGAGACCCTGGCGGAGAAGACCTTCTTCGAGGAATTATTAAAGGAAAATATTTAAGAGCGGAATACGTAGAAGCTTGGAAATACACAGAAGTTCGTTGGCTAATTAAAGTAATAGAAGATAAAAAGCAAAAGAAAACAATCAGAAAGGGGAATAAAAATGAAGAGAAGAACACTATTAGGTTTAGGCATCCTTGCTTTAGCTTTAGGGCTTTCAGCCTGTGGAGGAAAAGAGAAGAGTGCTCAGGGAGACAGCAAGCAGGAGGCAGACAGCGGTAAGGGAAATGAGAAAGCCAATGCCAAGGCAAATGAAGACTATTTCGAATGGATGGGAGAGGACTCCATTGCCAATCTGAATGAAGAGGGTTCTAAGCAGAAGGTGATTGTGATTCCCAAGCGGGCAAAGTCCTTTGACTCCGGCTTAGGACCGGATGATGATGTGCAGCTGGAAGAACTGTATTTTGAAAGTGATGACGATTTTCAGCTGGGCTACGGCCTGACACTTTTGAAGAAGGTAAAGAAGATTGTGCTGCCGAAGAATCAGACCTCCGAGGTCGACGTACAGTTTGACGATAAGCTGGAAAGTCTGGATATTCCGGCAGGGGTAACTAGCATTGCCGAGTTCGGCTTTAGAGACTGCACCAGCTTAAAGGAAGTGAATTTTCTGGGAGAACAGTTAAAGGTAATTCCGGACTCCGCTTTTCTGAACTGTTCCGCACTGGAGAAGATTAGCATTCCCAATTCCGTAGAAAGTATTGAAGAAGCGGCATTTCAGGATTGTAAGTCCCTGAAGGAAGTCCACATGCCCAAGAATTTAAAGGAAATCGGCAGCGGTGCCTTTGCCGCGGATCCTGTGGATTCTTATTACTTCCCCAAGGAAATTGAAAATTTAAAGGTTCTTCCGGATTCCTTTGCTTCCACCGGAAAGGGAAATTTCTATGTTGTGAAGGATTCCTGGCTGGACAAAAACTTTGAGGATGTATTCGGAATCTTAGGAGAAAAGCAGTATTACGACGGAGAGTAAAGCTTCCGTAGAAAGCAGTATTACGACGAAAAATAATGCTTTCGCAGAAGAGCGTTATTACGAAGAAAAAAGCTTCAGTAGGAAAAGTGCTGAAGAGGGTGCCGGAGGGAAAAGCTTCGGTACCGAAGGAGAAGGATTTTCTGTAAGGAAAAGGAGTCAAGATGAGAAAGGGATTTCGAGAGAAAGGGGAAGATGGCACCGTCATGATTGAATGGTCCATCGGTATGCTGCTGTGCATTCTGATACTGGTGTTCTTTATCGGATTTAGTATGTACCTTTACCAAAATGTCATGTTCCATGTTACGGCCAATGAGGCGGCGCAGGTTGTGGCGGAGAATTACAAGTATGGATCTGCCAAGAAGGATTTGAATCTGGTGAGTGAAGAAGATATTACGAATATCGGTGTGTATCGCTACCTTTGGATTATGGGGAAAAAGCAAGACCGAATCGATGCGGCAAATTCCAGAGCCTCTAATTTTCTGAACAATCGTCTCACCAATGTGAGCCTGGCAAAATCAAAGGGTGAGGTGGATATTAAAGTAGAACGTGCCAACGATGATATCGGAAGACATCATATTGAAATTACCATGCACAAAAACTATGGATTTTTATTTGGAGAGTTAATGCGTTTTATCGGCGTTTCCGAAACCAAGCAATTGGATGCGACGGTAGCCTGCAATGACTTTGATGCCTTGGATTATGTCCATTCTGTAAAGCTTGCAAAGTATGCCAGTGAAAAGGTGAAGAGCTTTGCAACTGTATTGGAAACGGTGGACAAGGTGGTTAAAGGCCTTAACAAGTTTTTTTCATAGGGGAGAAGAATATGAAAGCATGGTTTAAAGAAAAAAGAAAAGCAATACGACATTTTCTGAAAAGGAAAGTCAACGGGACGAAGGGCATGCTATCCATCTTTTTAGCCTTAGTGGTTTCTCCGCTATTGATGTCCACCTTCATTTTCATAGAATACGCACGGATTCAAAGTATTCAGGAATTAATGAAGGAGGTCATGGGAAGCTCCCTCTATTCAACCTTAGGTCATTATGATGATTATGTGGAAGAGCGTTTTGACTTGCTTTCCATTTCTCAAAAGGATGATATCAATACTACTTACCAGGGCTATATGAATGCCAATATGAATGCTTTGGGCAAGGGGGCAAGCATACAGAGTATGGAGGCTTCCGGACAGCATAGTCTGGGTAGTGCCTCTATCCTGAAGCAGCAGATTTATGAGGCCAGTGAATATACGGTTATGGCACAGGCCATGTGGGACGGCTTTGACCTGGACCGTATTAAGAAGAAGCTGGACGGTCTTCCCGGAATGAAGCAGCTGAACGCCGGAGCGGAAGTGGCGAACAAGGCGGTAGGCTATGCCAATGACACCAAGGATATGATTAACAGTGTCAAGGATTTTCAGGAGAAGGCGAAGGACTTCAAGGAGAAATGTCAGAATTACAAAACAAAATATCAAGCCTTTCAAACGGCGATGCAAACCGTTGAATCCATCAGAAACAGCGGGCAGGAGGAAGGTCTTCCCGCCGCAGAGGCGGCAGCGGATGCAGCGGCCAGAGAGCTGGCTACCGCTACGAAGGAGCTTAGCACCAGTCTTGGAAACCTTTATGATGCCTCCAAGGATTTAAAGGAAAAGATGGAAAAGGTGAAAAAAGACCTTAGTGAAGTGAAGGAGGCCACGAAGAAAAAGAAAGAGGAAAGCAAAGAGGCGGCAACGGAGAGCGCAGCTTCCACAGGTACAGAGATTGCTACAATTCCTGCAGCAGGCAACGGCACCGGTACAGAGGTAGCCACAGTACCGGCGAATGGCAGCACGGAGGTGGCAACAACAGGAACTGCCGCAGATGGGGAAATTCCTGATGGAGAAGGGGCGGAAACCATAGGAACGGATGCCTATAAGTGGTTTGAGGAAATGCATAAGGCCACGGAAGATTTTGCCAATCAACAGATTCAAAAAGGAATCGATGCCATTGTGGAGGCGGAAAAAACAAGCTTAAACAATCAGGCCGCTGCCCTGAGCTCCTTCACCGCTTCCGGTCATTCCATGGCGGAATTATCCTCCGCTCCTTTAGGAAAGATAGAAATGAAGGGCTTTAAGGAGGACGTGGCTAAGTATGTGGATAAGCTGGTAGATATTTTAGATAAATCAGCGACTGCGGACCAAGAGGGAGTCAAGGAAGTTATTGCCGTCGGAAGATTGGCACAAAAGCTGATGGATATGAAGATTTTTTATGACAACAGCTTGGACTCCAATATTAATCCGGCTTTATTAGCCCATACCAGCTCCTTTGATACCTCAACCCTCTTAACGGCTTCCGGATTTACAGGGATGTTACAGGATGCGATAGATTTTGCGGATGCCTGCTACGGAATTCCGAATGTTTTCAAAATGGTTACAAAATTGGCCAGCTTCTTGATTAATCTGGCAAAGTTTTTAGCGGGATTGGTAACCTGGATGGCAGAGCACTTTATCAATCTGGCGAAGTTCCTGGTGAACTATCAAGAGTATTATCACGCCTTCCTCTTATATGGCTACGCGGCATACAACCTGCCGAATCGAACGACCTATAAGAAGGGATCCACTTTAACCGGATATAGCTTCCAAAAGGTATTTAGCCTGGCAGGCGGATCGGATAAGGGCGGAAAAGGGGGTGCCATGAGCGACATCGCCTCTTTAGGGAATAATTCCGGATCGGATCCGATGTTTAAGGGTGCGGAACTGGAATATATGCTTACCGGTGCCAACTCCGAGTACACTGCCCAGGCCGGCGCCTTCTTTGACGGCTATATGCTTCGCCTGATGGTAGATTGCTATGCGGTATTTAACTCGGATATCCTGAAGGCACTTTCCGGTTTGGGACCGGTACGAATTGTAGCTACTGTCATCTTCCTCTTACTGGAACCCTTCCTGGATATGGTGATTTTGGTAAATGGAGGAACCCAGGTGCTTTTCAAGACCACGGCGTACCTTTCCACTAAGGGATTACCCCATTTGGCACAAGACATGGCCGGAATCCTGGATCTGAGTGATGAACAGAAATCAACCTTAGGTGGGATGTTTGAAAGGGAGCGAGGGGGAGGTAGCTCCACCGGCACGGAAGTAGCCGTATACCATGATGATCCTGCCAAGCATGGAGGACAGGACGGCTCGGGAAAAACCAATGATAAAAATGAGATGGGTTATTTCCCACTGGACTACACCGCCCACGGCGCTATTTTGATGATTTTATGCACCCCCTACGACCAGTATACAGACCGGATGCAGAACCTCATTCAGCTGGAAGCCAAGGAAAAGCACAAGAAGGACTTTGATTTCGACATCAATAAGGCCTACACCAGTGTACATTCCGACAACAAATACAAGCTGAATATATTTATGAATTTATCTCCTACGCTTACCGGAGGCTTCCCCTTCGAAAAGCAAAAGGATTTGGCGTATTAAAGGAGAAGGGAGTAAAGATGAAACGAGAGAATACGGAAAAAGGCTCGGTAACCATAGAAGCAGCCATCATTCTTCCTATCTTTTGCGCTTTGTTTATGGCATTAAACGGCTTCTTCTTCGTGTTTAACGCCCAAAATCAAATCGCACACGCACTGGTACAATCCGCAACCAGCCTGGGAATGGATTCCTATGCCAACAATCAGATTGCCTCGGGCCTGGACGGTGCCAACGGCTTCTGGGGAAGCCTTAGCGACCTCCTTCAGGACGGCTACAGAAGATTCTTTTCCAGCAAATACTTTTCCAGCCCCAACGACTGGTATGCGGGAAAAAAGAAAGGCATGGGTGCCGCCCTGGGTATGGGAAATGATGATGCCAAAAGACGTTTTGTAGCCTACCTGACCGGAGACACCAGCGACTCCAAGGCAAATCAAAAACTGAAAGCCTTCGGGGTAGAGAGAGGTTTGGACGGCATGAACTTCAAGGTCGAAAGTTCGGGAGGAGATGTTACCCTTACCGTCACATATAAAATGGGTGTCTGGTTTGATATGTTCGGAAAGAAAAAGATGGATGTTACCCAGAGTGCCAAAGCCAAAATGTGGGGAGAAAAGTAAGCAAAAAGGAGCAATAGTATGAAAGAATTCAAATACGAAAACCAAGGAGCCAGCAGTTTTCTGGTTTATCAGCTCAAGGAAGAGGATGTGCTGGACAATATCAGTCTGAATATGCTTACCAGCAACAAGGCCAAGGGACTGGCCTCTACCAACTATATGCAGATGGATACACAGCGTTTTATCCGCTACACCATTACCGGAAAGATTACGGCAAACCAGTTCTTTGCCCGGCCGGTAACTAAGCAAAGCTTTATGGGGATTTTCAAGGGGATTACGGAAGCCATGGTATCCGCAGAGGAATATATGCTGGATCCCGCCTGCATCCTCTTGGATCTGAACCAGATTTATACCGACGTATCCACCGGGGAGACGGAGTGCATCTGTCTTCCGGTGGAAAATGAGAAAGAGCAGAAGGATCAGAGAGAATTCCTGAAGTCTGTAATGTTCCAGGCACAGTTTGAGAATCCGGAAGAGGGAAGCTATGTCACCAGAATCCTGAATTACTTAAATAGTATTCCGGTATTTTCTTCACTGGATTTCTTGAACCTGTTGACAGAGATGGAACGGGAAGAAAAGAAGGGGAGAACACCCCTTGCTCCGGCAGCAAAGGAAAGCCTGCAGCAGGGCGTAGCTGAGTTCGGAAATGCCGTTGTCAATTCTTCCGTAGGGGGAGCGGCAGCAAGCTTTTTCGAGCAATCCTCCCTATCCCCGGCAGGAGCTCTTAAGCAGGAAAATGCAGTGGAGGAAGCCATTCCGGATATTCCTGTACCGGATGATATTCCCAAGGAAGAAAGAATCTCTCTTTTCTACCTCTTACAGCATTACAACAACAACAGAGCCAAGGAATATATGGCACAGCAGAAACAGCTGAAGGCAAGAAAAGAGGCCTTAAAGAAGATTGAACTGGCAAAGAAGGGCGGAAAGAAAAAATCCGCTGCCTCCCTCAATCTTCCCGGAGGAAAGGCGAAAACCGCTTCTGCTGCTCCGAAGGCGAAAAAACCGTCTTCCGGAGGATTTTCCTTCCAGGTTCCCGGAAAGGAGTCCGGAAAAGACAAGCCGGGGGAGGATCTGTCCGGGATAAAAAGCTTGCCCAATGCCCCGGTAAATAGCCAAGGAAACTTCGCAGGAAATCCCAAAGTCAGCGCTCCGGTCGGTGCCGGGATGAATATCCCAAAGAGCAATCCTCCGGTCGGTTCCGGAATGAATATCCCGAAGAACAATCCTTCGGTAGCGAAGGGAGCTTTACAGCCGGCTAAGCCAAGCCCCCTGTTCTCCCACCCGCAAGAAGCGGTGGGAAATGGAGGAAGAAACTTCGGGGATACTACAGTTTTGCATAGTGGCTTTCGAGGGGAGGAAACCTCGGTATTAAACTATACGAAGGCACCGGACACACCGAAGCAGCCATACCTACTCCGGATTAAGAACGGAGAGCGGATTCCTATTACAGGGAACATTTTCCGCTTGGGAAAAGAAGAAAAATTTGTGGATTATGTGATTCATGACAATGAGGCAATCAGTAGAAGTCATGCCAACATTATCAGCAGAAACGGACAGTATTTTCTGCAAGATAACAATTCCACAAACCATAGCTTCCTAAACGGACAGCAATGCGTAAGCAATGTGGAACTTCCCTTACAGGACAAGGCAAGCATTCGTCTGGGGAACGAAGAGTTCCAGTTCCTCTTGCTTTAACACTAAGTCGTTCATGGTAGTAGCCTTAGGTTACTTTTAAATAAATATCAAACACTATCACACAAGAGCACCGAATTGGTGTCTCGCTGAGAGAAAGGAGTCTTTATGACCAGACTTGATGACATGATTTTAGCAACCAAAATTCGCGGAGAGAAGGCTTTAGATCGTTTCTTCCATGAGGAGAACGGAGACACAAACTTCATCTCTATGCTGATTCTTATTGCAGTAGCTGTTTTCTTAGCAAGTGCATTTAAGACAGTAGGAAAGAACATTCTTGAGTTAGTAGGCCAGAAGGTAACTACCTTCATCAACAGCACAGCTAACTAAGCCAAACGAAAAATTGAATATGGGGTGCAATAAGAAAGATTACGAAGCTTAGAATCGAAAGAGCAAAGCTCTTCGTTCAGGCGTAGTAAAGCTTAAGGCACCAATCAGGGAGAAGACATAGCAGGATAAGTAAGCATTTGCCTGAACAGGAATCTTGTTGGAAAATGTGTCTTTCTCCCATCAGGGAAAGGCTACTACCATGAAATTTTAACCTTTCCCTGAAACTATATAAAGAAATAAGCGTATAAATAAGTGCAACAATATGTATAGAGATATGTATAGAAATAAATATAAAAATAAGTATAAAAGTACGTATGAAAATAAGTATGAAAATAAGTATGAAAATAAGTATGGAAACAGAATCATTATAGATTTGGATAGAGCTTTATAGTTTGTTATAGAAAGAAGTAAAAGATTCTCCTAAAGAGAAAAATATAGTGTAAGAATACATTGGAAAATAACAGGGAAAAAGGATAAACAAGATGAGAAGAAAAAACATGCTGGCTTTAGGACTTAGTGCGGTGCTTTGCACAGGGCTCTTTGCCCCTGCAAGCTATGCGGATATTTTAGACAATAAGGATACTTACGTTCCGGAGGTAGAAAAAACTGCTGAAACAGCAGGAACTGTAGAAGGATTAGACGATTTTCCGGAAGAGACTGCTGTGGAAGGGAAAACTGTGTCCATAGAGGAAGAAGTGTCGACTACTGATGCAGAAGACTCAGAGGAACTTGCTGAGCGAAAGAGTGAGTCTACAGAGGACTCTACAGAAGATATAAGAGGGACAGATTTTGCTCCGGTAACCTCCGGATATTCAGGGTTTAGAAGTGCTGCAGTGACAAAACCACTTGATAATAAGATTGTAACTTTGCAAGTTTCATTTGAAGATTGGGATTTTCCCGCAAGAGATCATATGAAAGTGCATCGAGATAAAAAAGTAAACGTAAGAGGTGTCGTTTTAAGAGGAAATGAGCCTGGAGTCATCCATAATCCAAGCCCGGATCTTTATAAAATTCTCCCGGAGAGGGAAGTTGAAAAGAAAGTAAATGGTCAGTGGGTACCGTACAATCTCAACTACTTTACCCCTGGAGAGTATCACTATGTATATACACTTGCTGAAGGAAAGAAGAGCCAATTTTATATTTTACCAATAGCCGAACAGGATGGAGATGGTAAATTTGCTTATACAATAGTTTCTATGTATGAAAGTTATTTTTATCAGAAAGGGGAACATACATATCATCAAGAAAATTTGAAAGTTACGAGACCGGCAGATGCAAAGTATAGATATTATACCTTTGAAAGCGAAACTTTTACCGTGAAGGAAGCAAAGATTATGGCGAAAGTATATCTCCGTTCCAGCTTTGACATCCATAATGTTAAGGCGGGCGATACTACGAAGAGGGCAACACTTCAAGTGGAGAAGATTGTCTTAAAAGATGGTACAGAGCTTCTGCCTAAGGATTTGCCACAGCCTTTTCTTATGAATTTTCGTAATGATTTTCCCAAAAACCTGGATCAGTATAAACTCTATTTGGAAAGCTATCCGAATGAAGCGGGAAAAAACGGAAATCTCAGGTTTACGCAGGAAGAAGACAGAATTTTTCCGGAAGGCCGTTATAAGGTACTATATGTAATACAGCCTTATTATACAGTGGATAACTATCGTTTCTTAGTGTCGGAAACTGATGATACTTATGGCCAAGGTACAGAGATTTATGTCAATAATGAGCCCTATGAAGTCCGTAGGGTTATCCCCGATCATAATATATCAACCATTACAAGAATAACTTCCCCTTTCTTCGATGCGGTAAAAGTAGAGAAGAAAGAAAATCATTCCGGCAATACAGGCAATTCCGGTTCTGCCTCTAAAGCTGTCTCCAGTAGTTCCGGTGGATCAAGTGGTGGCTCCGCTAGCTCAGGAGGAAGTTCCGGTGGTGGTTCCGGAAGCTTTAAAGTAAGCAGTAGCTTTTCAGGACAGGTACTTGGTGTAGATCGTTCTTTATCCGGAGGACAGTGGATACAGGATGAAAAGGGCTGGTGGTACAAAAGAGCGGACGGAAGCTATCCGAAGAACAGCTGGGGCTATGAAGCCTATAATGGAAAGTCTTACTGGTACTATTTCCTGGATTCCGGCTATATGACTACAGGCTGGATAGAGGTAAACGGTAGTAAATACTACCTCTTCCCAAACTCTGACGGATGGAAGGGTAGAATGCTCACCGGTTGGCAGTGGATTGATGGAAACTGCTACTACTTAGACCCGCAAGGACAGAATGAGGGTGCTCTCTATAGAAACACCACTACCCCCGATGGCTATGCAGTGGATGCGGAAGGAAGATGGGTAGTGAATGGAGCAGTGCAAAAACAATAAAATTTCCACAAATGGATAGAAATATAGTATAATTTTATATCGTGAAATGGCAAGAAATAAGAAAGGACGATGGAGATGAGAAGAAAAAACATGCTGGCTTTAGGACTGAGTGCAGTACTTTGCACAGGGCTTTTTGCCTCTGCAAGCTATGCGGATAGTATAGATACGAAGGATTCTTACGTACCGGAGGTAGAAACAAGCTCTGAAAAAAATAGCTTTGAAACAGCAAGTGCTGTAGAAGGCTTAGAAGATTTTCCGGAAGAGACTGCTGTGGAAGGGAAAACTGCGTCCATAGAGGAAGAAGTGCCGACTGCTAAAGCGGAAGACCCCGAAGAACTTGCTGAGCGAAAGAGTGAGTCTACAGAGGACTCTACAGAAGATATAAGAGGAACAGATTCTGCTCCGGTGACCTCCGGATATTCAGGGTTTAGAAGTGCTGCAGTGACAAAACCACTTAACAATAAGATTGTAAATTTGCAAGTTTCATTTGAAGATTGGGATTTTCCCGCAAGAGATCACATGAAAGTGCTTCGGGATATAAAGGTAAATGTAACAGGTATTGTCTTAAGAGGAGGAGAAGTTGGAGTCATCAACAATCCTAGCCCGGATCTTTATCAAATTCTCCCCACAAGGGAAGTTGAAAAGAAAGTAAATGGTCAGTGGGTTCCTTACAATCTCAACTACTTTACCCCGGGGGAGTATCACTACGTATATACACTGGCTGAAGGAAAAAAAAGCCCATACTATCTTTTACCAATAGCCAAACAGGATGGAGATGGTAAATTTGCTTATACAAGTGTTTCTATGTATGAAAGGTATTTTTATCAGGAAAGGGCACATAGTTATTATCAAGAAAATTTGAAAGTTACGAGACCGGCAGATGCAAAGTATAGATATTATACCTTTGAAAGCGAAACTTTTACCGTGAAGGAAGCAAAGATTATGGCGAAAGTATATCTCCGTTCCAGCTTTGACATCCATAATGTTAAGGCGGGCGATACTACGAAGAGGGCAACACTTCAAGTGGAGAAGATTGTCTTAAAAGATGGTACAGAGCTTCTGCCTAAGGATTTGCCACAGCCTTTTCTTATGAATTTTCGTAATGATTTTCCCAAAAACCTGGATCAGTATAAACTCTATTTGGAAAGCTATCCGAATGAAGCGGGAAAAAACGGAAATCTCAGATTTACGCAGGAAGAAGACAGAATTTTTCCGGAAGGTCGTTATAAGGTACTATATGTGATACAGCCTTATTATACAGTGGATAACTATCGTTTCCTGGTGTCGGAGACTGATGATAATTATGGTAAAGGCACAGAGATTTATGTAAATAATGAGCCCTATGAAGTCCGTAGGGTTATTCCCGATTATGAAATATCAACCATTACAAAAATAACTTCTCCTTTCTTTGATGCGGTAAAGGTAGAGAAGAAAGAAAATTATTCCGGTAATACGGGAAACTCCGGCTCTTCCTCTAAAGGTGGTTCCTCCGGCTCTGGTAGTTCCGGAGGAAGTTCTTCCGGTTCCGGCGGATCAGGGGGAAGTTCCGGTGGTGGTTCCGGAAGCTTTAAGGTCAGCAGTAGCTTTTCAGGACAGGTACTTGGCGTAGATCGTTCTCTATCTGGAGGACAGTGGATACAGGATGAAAAGGGCTGGTGGTACAAAAGAGCGGACGGAAGCTATCCGAAGAACAGCTGGGGCTATGAAGCCTATAATGGAAAGTCTTACTGGTACTATTTCCTGGATTCCGGCTATATGACTACAGGCTGGATAGAGGTAAACGGTAGTAAATACTACCTCTTCCCAAACTCTGACGGATGGAAGGGTAGAATGCTCACCGGTTGGCAGTGGATTGATGGAAACTGCTACTACTTAGACCCGCAAGGACAGAATGAAGGAGCCCTTTATAGAAACACCACTACTCCCGATGGTTTTACAGTAGATTCGGAAGGAAGATGGGTAGTGAATGGAGTGGTGCAAAAACAGTAAAACAGCCATTATGTTTTATAGAAATGGTTATATAATCTATTTTAGGGAAAAGCTAAAATAGAAAAAGACAGTAATTCTAAACAGAAATTCGACAATGCAAAAGGTAAAGAAACCGAGATAGAAGAGATGCTTCTGTCTCGGTTTGTGGAAGAAGGAGTAATTTATGAAAAGCTTTATCTTGGGGAAGAGAGGAAAGAGGCTGATAGCCCTGTGCCTTGTTATATTACAAGTGCTTTTTCAATTTCCTGTAGAATGGAAAGCGGAGGGAAGTCAAGTAGAGGGGAGTCAAGCAGAAGGAAGCCAAGAAGAGAAAGTTACAAAACTAGATTTTTCCTTTGTAGATCATAACTCAGAACGAGCCGGCTCAATCAAGGTGGAGGTAGAGCTTGTTGTATATAAAAAAATCGATGCAAAAAAGACAGAAGAGACAGATGAAAACGTGCTGTCTTCTTCCGTGATGGATGAAGATGAGGCGGAAAAGGTATCAGCTTCTTTTGTTAGAGATGAAGGTAACGAAAAGACTAGCTCCAGTACTTCCGGAATAGAACCGGACGGTAACTATACTAAAGAGCAAGTCAACTGGGATGAGAGTGACGGATTCCCACATTATTATCCCAGTTCGAACTATAGTGAAGATAAACCTTCTAACAAGATACATCCGACTTATGGAAATGTTCAGGAAGTTTTATTTTATACCGGGCAAACGAATCAAGATGGAGAAATTTCCCAGGAAATTCCGGCAGAGTATATGACTACAAACTATACGATAGAGATTCATGTACGAGGCAGTAATAAGTCTTATGCAACAGATATATATGAAAATTATATTACGGATGGAATTTTACCGGATGAGTTGCAGAACACTATAAATCTACAGTTGGATAAAGAAAAGAAAAAGCAGTGGCAAGGAAACTTAGTATTTCCTCCGGTAGAGGATGTAATTTTGAAAGAGGGAAAAAGGAGTCCTATTCTGTTGGAAGCATACTATCAAAAGGCCAGTGAGGAAGAGGGGGTAACGGTACCCCAAATAGAGTATTACCTTAAGAATTCCCGGGGTGATAGAACACGGATTTATGATCCTACTGCTTTTCCGGTTGGTACTTCCGGAAGATATACCATCATCGCCAGAGTACCGGAGGACGCCAATCACGCTGCTTTAGAAGCTGATCAGAGTTTAGTTGTAAAAAAACGCTTTAATGGAGAAATCATTACAAATAAAAACATTAGCAAACCACTGGAAAAAGGTGAAGAGATTCAGCCGGAAATTAATGAGATGTTTAAAGGCAAGATTCACTATTCTATTATTTCTAACGTCGATCATTCTATTGTTCTTGATGAAGCTAAAGGCACCATTAAAATGGTACAGGCCGGACAAACAGCAACAGTAGAGGCACGAGTAGATGATTGGATTGATGCAGGGGACGGTACGCTATATACGGTTAAACCGGAGCAATTTTATATAACGATTACCCCCGGAAACCAGAACCAATTTTCCTTTAGTTTAAAAGATTTTGGACAGCCAATTGAAGAAGAAGAAAGGGGAGGGAATAAGGTATTCCGGTATACCGTGCATTACGGAAAGGAGAATCAGGAAAGAGGATGGACTTTAGGGAAACATTCTTTTCGCGTAAGTACCAGAGGCGCTACAGGCACGAGTGTAAGTTATAAGCTTGAAGCAGGAGAGGACATTGCTGATCTTAATGCACAGACAGGAGTCCTTACTTTTAAAAACAGTAAAGTTGGTCCCGTCCTAATATCTGCTACATCTGTTGACCCAACAGGCAATTATAATTCAAAGACCATTTATGCGGAGATTAACGTGGTTTATCCGGATTATTCCGATTATCTTCACATTCAAGAAGAAGCTAATGCCAAGGGCTGGTACAATAAGAATGTGAGGATTACTGCTCAAAATAATGGTAGTAAATATGCAGTATCTTATAGTGACTCCTGGGAACATGGAGATTGGGAGCCGGAGATTAATCTGAGAGAAGACAGTGAGTCTCCTGAGGGAAAGATTGTCTACATTAAAACAAAAGAGGGAATCGGACTGGGACTAAAAGAGGGAAAGGTTCTTGGAAAGTATAAGATAGACACTACCGAACCGGAGCTTTCTTCCATTTCCTATACGAAAGATAAAGAGTCCAGACTGAAAAGCCTAGGAGGCTATGGCTTCTATAGGGACACGCTTGAAGTAGAATTAAAAGCCAAGGATAAAACCTCCAAGGTAGATACTTTCCGTTACCGTTATCTGCATCAGGATAGTGATGGTATTATTCGAACAGGGTCATGGTTAAAGGTTAGCGATGGTGATGAGAACTTTAGCAGACCGGATGAAAATACGGCGATTGCAAAAATCAAGATTGATCCTCAATTCCGAGGCAAGATTGAATATTATGCGGTTGATAATGCAGACAATAACAAGCTTGGAACGCACACTCTAATTAACGATGAGTTTTTGGTTGTAGATAGCAAAAAGCCGGAGGCTAGACTTCAGTTTACAGATTCGTATAAAAGAGTAGGAGACCATTTTTATTTTCAGAATCAGGGAATTTTAAGTCTTGGAGTGGAAGAAAAGAACTTTTTTCCTGAGGATCAGGATTTTTCTTTGAAGGTTTATAGCAGAAGAAATGGAGAAGACAAAGAAAGTTCCTATAGAGTGCAGGGCAATAGGGAAGCTCTCACCTTAAAGAAGAATTCTACTTTCATTAGTGATGGAAGAGAGAGCTTGTTAAAGGACAATTCTACTTCCTTCGTACAAATCATGCCTAATGGGGAACAGAATGATTTGACAATGAATTTCACCCAGGAAGGACATTATCGTTTGTCCTTTGACTATAAGGATCCTTCCGGCAATCCTTTAGAATGGAAGAATACTTTAGGATTGGAGAAGAATGGAGAACTGGCTATCACTGTGGATCATACAGATCCCAAGATTTTCTTTGATCCTTCTTCCGAAAGTGGACAGGTACGGTACTTTGCGAAGGATGTCAAATTTACAACAAAGATTTTAGAAGAAAATTTTAGTACCAATGATACCCACCTTAACTATAATTTCCTTCCGGATACTGTGAAAAGTTCGCCTTCATCTCTGGCTATGCCGGTAAGTCCCAGCACTATGCCCGGGCGTATTCTTCATCCCCGTTCTCTGGCTTCGACAAGAGGCGTGCAACAGTTTAAAAATCATACGGTTACGTGGAAGAAGGAAAAGCTATCCGATTTCAATCTATATTCTTCTGAACTAAATTTCACAGAGGACGGACAGTATGAGGTTATGGTGGATACTACCGACCTTTCCGGAAGAAAGGCCAGTGCCTCCAATTTCCTGGTTGTGGATAAAACACCGCCTAAGATTCGGCTGACTTTATCCAATGACGGCTTGGCCAATGAGAAATACTTTAGAGAAGTTAGAAAGGGACAAATCGAAATTGAGGATGCCAACTTGGATTTCTCTTCTCTTCAGGTAGAGCTTACCGTAAAGGATAAGGCAGGAAATTCCATATCCATAGATGATGCAGCGCATTTGACCAATCTAGCTTTCTGGACGAAGGCGGGGAATAAGTATACCTGTCCGATTGAGTTTAGTAAGGATGGGATTTATCATCTCAGTCTTAAGGTCAAGGATCTGGCAGGCAATGAAAATGCCCCCATCGAAGTAGGAGAGACCAAGGCGGCCTTTGATTTTGTGGTGGACAGAAAAGCCCCCACCGGGGCCTTGAAGATCGGGGATTGGGATCGTTCCAAGGATGGAACCCTTTGGACCAAGCTCCTGGATCGTATCAGCTTTGGTCGATTCAGCAATAAGAAGCAGGTTATTCGTTTACAGGCGGAGGATAACTTAAGCGGTGTTGGGCTGGTGGAAGTTCTTCGGACAAGGGAGAAGATGAGTCTTGCAGACCTGCAGGCCAGTGCTTCCTTTAAGAATGTTACAAGTGAAGTAAAGGATGGTTACTGGTCCAAGGAAATCTCTCCTAATGAGACCTTTATTACCTATGTCCACTTAAAGGATATGGCCGGAAATCAGTATTACCTAAGCTCTGATGGGGTAATTTTGGATCAGCAGAATCCGGAAATTCACATCACCTTACCGAAGGAAGAGGAGAAAAACGGCCTCTATAAAAAGGATGTGGGGGTAGGCATTTCCGTAACGGAGCCCAGCCCCGGAAACAGCTATGCCGGCTTAAAGGATGTTACCTATACCGTTTACAGGGACGGTATAGAAACCCAGGCAGGCTCTCTCTATCATTTTTCCAAGGAGGAGCCTCAGCTAAACGACTTAAAGAAGTCCTATGATGATGCTCATGCTCTTACGATTTTGGCTAAGGACAACAACAGTAATGACGTGTTACTGAAAATCAAGGCAGTGGACAATGCCGGAAACCAAACGGTAAAGGAAGAGCGTCTTAGCATTGATATTACAAAACCAAGGGTCACATTATCTTTCGACAACAATCGTGTGGAAAATGAGTTTTATTTTAAAGAAAATCGAACGGCTACCATTACGGTAGAGGAGAGAAACTTCTCCGAGGATGCCTTCAAGATTTTGATTACAGACCCGGCAGAAGGAAAGGGCACCAAGCTTTTGGAGGTGGAAAGGGATTCCTTCCAGAAGGTTTCCGGAAGCGGAGACAGTACCAGATGGGAAAGCCGCATTTACTTTAATAAAGACGGAGACTATCAGCTTTCCATCACCGGAGAGGACTTGGCCGGAAATGCCATGGAAGACTTAGTCTATGCAGAGGGAACCCGGGCGGCTTTGGATTTCACCGTGGATAAAACAGCCCCTGTTCTTAGCGTAAGTTATGACAACAATATCGCGAACCATGAGTTTTATTACAAGGAAGGAAGAAGGGCGGAGATTTCCATTGAGGAGAAAAATTTCCGTTCGGATCTGGTGGACTATTCCGTGTTGAAGGATGGCGGCCGAGAGGGTCATGGCAGTGCCCTGTCTTCCTTTAGCGGTGGAGAAGGTCGGGGCGTTTCCGAGCTTCATCATCAGGCAAGCATTTCCTATGAAGAGGATGGAGATTATCAGTTCAACATCCGGGTGAAGGATTTGGCGGGAAATGAGGCCCTGGCTTATCCGGAGGATCATTTTGTTATTGACAGAACGGCTCCAAGTCTGACGATTAGTGATATTTTGAACGAGTCTGCCAATAAGGGCGAGGTCAGCCCCAAGATTTCTTACGGGGATCGCTATCTGGATCAGGATGCCCTGTCCTTAAAGCTGATAGGAGAGGTACATGGAGAGCATGAGCTGTCCCATCAGCAGGGCGGCAGCATTTCCATAGCCAGAACGGATGCCTTAAATCTTCCTATGCAGAAGTCTATGGAGGAAACCGAGTCTACTAAGCAGAAGGAAGAGGAGAAAGAGGGCATTGTTTACCAAAGCTCTGCAGGGGGAGAAGAGGGAAATCTTTCCTTCCAAAACTTCCCGGAGGAGCCGGATACGGACGATGTGTATCGGCTTTCCGCAAAGATTGTGGACATGGCGGGAAATGAAACCACGGAAGAGCTTTGGTTCTCCGTAAACCGTTTCGGTTCCACCTATCTTCTGTCCGACAGGGCGAAGGCATTGCAGGGTACCTATCAGAAAGAGGGCGAAGAGATTCTGATTTCGGAAATCAATGCGGATGAGGTTTTGTCTTCTGCTTTGACCTTATACAGAAATGAGTAGAAGCATGCCCTTTCCGAGGGGGCGGAGTATCAGATGACTCGCTCCGTCGGAAACGGAAAATGGTATCGGGGAGATTATCTGATTAAGAAGGATAACTTCGACAAGGAAGGTCTGTATCATTTACAGATTTCCTCTCAGGATAAGGCAGGAAACCTTGCCAGCACGGAACAGACCGAAAGAGGGGCAGAGCTTCGCTTCGGTATCGACAGAACACCCCCCAGAATCCTGCTTTCCAATGTGGACAATCAGGGGGTATACCGTGGTGATTCCCTGGATCTGGATTTATCCGTACAGGATAACCTGTGGCTGGAGCAGGTGGATGCCACCGTGGATGGAACGGAAGAACTAAGCTGGAAGGACAAGAGCTTGCAGGAAGCGGTTGCAAAGGACAGCTTCCCCTTGCAGATCTCCGGAGAAAAGGGAAAAAGGCATAATCTTTTGGTGGTAGCCAGAGATGCAGCCGGCAATGAAAGCCGAAAGGAAGTTTCCGACTTCGTGATTACCAACAATCCTTTGCTTCGTCTTATTTCTCAGAAAAACTTTGCCAGAAATGCCGCCATCGCTACTGTGGCAGGCTTATTGGGACTGTCCTGCGTGGTCAACGGCCCAAGCCTCTTACAGGAGCTTAAGCGGAGAAGATTAAAGGGAAGAAGATAGACGGAAAGGAGTGGAGATGGACTTTGTCACCATGGCAGTTTCTTCAGTGGGAAATGTCAAGGAAGTCAACCAGGACTATTATTTCTTCGAACAGGGAAGAACGGAGCGGGGAAATATAGTTTTTGCCATTCTTTGCGATGGCATGGGCGGTTTGCAACAGGGAGAGTTCGCCAGCAAAACCGTGGTGGAGGCCTTTAAGGCCTGGGGAAAGGAGAATTTACCGGACTATTCCCTGGGAGAATTTGTCGATGCGGAGATACGGAGAGAATGGACGGAGCTGGTAAACCGCTGCAACCACTATCTTCATGCCTACGGCAGGGAACGGGGCATCTCTCTGGGCACCACCCTTACGGTCCTCTTGATGACGGAGGAGCGATATTATATTATGAATATCGGGGATTCCCGCGCCTATGCTTTGGAAGCGGGAATCCGGCAGCTTACAAGGGATCATACCGTAGTGCAGCGGGAGGTGGATCTGGGAAAGCTTTCCGCCTACGATGCGGAAAAGGATTCCCGGCGAAACATTCTCCTGCAATGCATCGGGGCATCGGATCAGATTTATCCGGATTTCTTCTTCGGTGCACCGGAGCCAAAGGCGACCTATCTGCTTTGTTCGGACGGCTTTCGCCATGAGGTTTCGGGAGAGGAGCTCTATCAGGTTCTCCAGCGGAACCGAAGAGAGACTTTGGAGGATTTGGAGGGCGTTTTAAAGATTTTACTGCGCTGGAATCTGGAACGACAGGAACGGGATAACCTTACGGCAATAGCCATCAGTACTATCTAGTCTTTGAGGAAGTTTAGTTAAACTATGCTGAAAATCGGTTCCGTTTTAGACGGAAAATATAAAATACTGAGTGAAATCGGTCATGGCGGAATGAGTACGGTTTATATGGCCATCAACGAGAAGGCCAACAAAACCTGGGCGGTTAAAGAGGTGCGAAAGTCCGGTGTAATGGACTTTGAAGCGGTGAAGCAAAGCTTGATTGTGGAAACGGACCTTTTGAAGCGCCTCCGCCATCCGAACCTTCCCACCATTGTAGACGTGATTGAGGAAGAGGATGTGTTCCTCATTGTCATGGACTATGTGGAGGGAAACTCTCTTAGAGTGCTTTTGGAGGAACAGGGAAGTCTTCCGGAGGACTATGTGATTGAATGGGCAAAACAGCTTTTGGATGTTTTGTCCTATTTGCATGCCCAGACTCCGCCGATTATTTACCGGGATATGAAGCCGGCCAACATTATCCTGAAGCCGGATGGCAATCTTTCCCTCATCGACTTCGGAACCGCCAGAGAATTTAAGGCGGATAAAACCGAGGATACCGCCTGTCTTGGTACCGTAGGCTATGCGGCGCCGGAGCAGTTCGGGGGCTTGGGACAAACCGATGAAAGGACAGACATTTACGGCTTGGGAGCCACCCTGTATCATCTTTTAACCGGGCATAATCCTTCCCTTCCCCCCTATGAAATCAAGCCCATTCGAAGCATTAACCCCAATCTTTCTCAGGGTCTGGAAAACATTTTGCTCTGCGCCACGGAGAAGGATCCGGAGCAACGTTATCAAAATGCGGAGGAGTTTCTTTACGCCATTTCCCACGTGGAAGAAAGTGATGAACGCTATTATAAGAAGCAGAGAAGAAAATTTCGTCTCTTTTTAAGCACCCTGCTTCTGTCCGGAATCTGTTTTGCTCTGGGCTTCAGCTTCCTCCTCTCTTCTCAGAGCCAGAAGGAGGAGCGCTATACCATGCTCCTGCAAAATGCGGAGGTGCAACAGGACGGGGCGGAGAAGGAGAAGAACTATCTGGAAGCCGCCAATATGCCGGATATGGAAGGCAGAGAGGAGGCTTATCTGGGCTTGATTCAATCTGACAAGTCGGATCAGGTCTTTAGCCGGGAAGAGGCGGGAACCTTGGAGGAGCTGATACGGAAAAACAGGGCGGCTCTTTTAAAGCATCCCGAGGAGTATGGAGACATTTGCTTCCAGCTGGGAAAAGCCTTCTGGTATTACTATGAAGGGGAGGACAATGCAGGAAGGATGGAGCGGGCGAAAAGTGCAGCGCCCTGGTTTGCCAATGCCTTGGAATACCTGGAGGATGGGGATTCCAAGAAGAGCATTGCCTTAGTGTACGAAAGAATCGGAAGCTTTTATCGGGATATTGCCACCAATATCGTGGAGGCCAGCGATCAGGGCATGTATAAAACCCTTTTTGAAGATTTCCAAACTCTCTTCCAGGAGGTTGCGGTAAAGGAAGAAGAGGGAGAAATGGTTCGTCTGGAGCTTCTGGAGTTTATGGCGGAAAGCATCGAGCAGTATGCCGGAAAGATGCGGGCGGATCAGGTGACTCGTTCCGCCATGGAGGATGCTTTACTTCGTATAGAGATGCTGCTTCCGAAAATCAGTGTGAACAGTGAGCTTACGGAGGAGAAGAAGAAAACGTTGGAGGAGACCTTGATGGATGCGAAGATTGCCGTTCAGAATGTCTTTTCACAGGAGGAAGATAAGGGATGAAATGGTTAGCGGTGGATCAATATTCCGGCCTGTTTTTTATACTGGGCTTTTTCTTTCTTTTTTGCAGCATTCTTCTTTTCATACTCTTTCGGATTCCCGGAGTCTTCCTGTACTTAAGCGGAAGTCGCCAGAAGAAGAACATTCAAATCCTGAGAAGGAAGAGAGAGGAACAAAAGAAAAAAGGCTTCTCCCTACAGGGAAAAATCGATATGGAATTTCTTCGGAAGCGTTCTGAAGAAAAGCAGGAAGAAAAGAGAAGAATGGCGGAGCAGGCTCCCTGGAAGCAGGAGGGAGAGGCTACCGCCAAGCTTTTGATGCCGGAGGACAACTATA
Organism: Oribacterium parvum; assembly: GCA_938022235.1. GTDB lineage: Bacteria > Bacillota > Clostridia > Lachnospirales > Lachnospiraceae > Oribacterium > Oribacterium parvum_A. The sequence continues at coordinate 5,024 of CALIEL010000040.1, read as the reverse complement.
GAGGACAGGAAACCGCCCCGCTGTTTTCTTCGGAGGCACTATCCGGCGCTTCTTTGGGAGCGCCTACGGGAACTTCATCGGGAACTCCTTCGGGAGCTTCGTCGGGGATTTCCGCTGAGGCAGGAGAAACTGTAAAGATTCCGCTCCCTGCAGAGAGCCCTTCCGGAGCTGAGAAAAATCAGGCAAAGCCAAAGAGCGGTTATGTAACCTTGTATGAAATGGAGTCCGAGTCCTAAAAGGACTTAAACTCCTAAGACTTCTCAAGTTTATAAAGCTCATAAAGCTTCTAAAATTCCATTTTAAAGTCTAACGAAATTTCCTTCGTAAATTTCTTGTATTTGCGTTCATTTTTGATACAATGGACACGTTGCTTTTTTTTTGGAAAAAAGAAAAGGGCAAAATACTAAGAAGGGGGTTTTTATGAGTTGGAAAAAACGCTGATTGATTTAAAAGGAATTACCAAGACATTTGACGGAGAGCTGATCTTAGATGATCTGAATTTATCTATTCGGGAGAACAGCTTTGTTACCCTGCTGGGACCCTCCGGATGTGGAAAGACCACCACATTACGGATTATCGGAGGCTTTACCCAGCCGGACAAGGGACAGGTCTTATTTGACGGACAGGATATCACCGGATTGCCGGCCAATAAGCGGCAGCTGAATACGGTATTCCAGAAGTACGCCCTGTTTCCCCACATGAATATTGCAGAGAATATTGCCTTCGGTCTTCGGATTAAGAAGATGTCGGAAAGCTATATTCGGGAGAAGATTCAATACGCCTTAAAGCTGGTGAATCTGCAAGGCTATGAGAAACGTTCTGTGGATTCCTTATCGGGAGGACAGCAACAGAGAATCGCCATTGCCAGAGCCATAGTGAATGAACCCAGAGTACTTTTATTGGACGAACCCCTGGGGGCCTTAGACTTAAAGCTTAGGCAGGAGATGCAATATGAGCTTATCCGTTTGAAAAATGAATTGGGCATTACCTTTATATATGTCACCCATGATCAGGAAGAGGCCTTGACCATGTCGGATTATGTGGTGGTAATGAATCAGGGTTATATTCAACAGGCAGGAAGCCCGGAACAAATCTATAACGAACCGGAAAATGCATTTGTAGCTGACTTTATCGGAGACTCCAACATCGTCCCCGGCATCATGCTGGAGGACCGTTTGGTGCGTATTTTTGGTGCCAACTTCCCTTGTATAGATGAGGGATTTGGAAAAAATACCCCTGTGGATGTGGTGATTCGTCCGGAGGACGTGGAAATCCTGGAAGAGGGAGACGATCGTGCGATTCTGAAGGGAACCATGACCCACATCATTTTCAAGGGAGAAATATACGAGATGGAATGTACCACGGAGGATGGCTTCGAGTGGTTGGTACACTCCACGGAAATGCATGAGCCGGGAAAAAAGGTGGGAATTTATGTACGTCCCTCCAATATTCAGATTATGAATAAGCCCGAGTCTGAAGACGAGGAGGCATTGGGCATTGAAGAATAAAGGAACCAGGCTTTTGGCCGCCCCCTATCTGATTTGGATGGGTGGATTTATTGTGATACCCTTACTTTTGGTTTGGTACTATGCCTTTACAGACAAGACCGGTGCATTTACTTTAGACAACTTAACAAAGATTTTTTTATGGGAGAACTACAAGCCCCTGTATCTGGCGGTGCTTCTCTCCCTTTGCAGTACCCTTTTATGCTTCCTTTTGGCCTTCCCCTTAGCCATGGTGCTTCGGAACCGAAAGGTGGGAAAGGGTTCCTTTGTGGCCTTTATCTTTATCCTGCCCATGTGGATGAACTCTCTACTTAGAATTCTGGCATGGCAGACTCTTTTGGAGCGAAAGGGCGTTTTAAATGAGATTTTGTTGGCTCTGCATTTACCTACCCAGAGCCTAATCAACACCCCTTATGCCATTATTTTGGGTATGGTTTACGACTTCCTGCCCTTTATGATTTTGCCCATTTACAACACCTTAAGTAAAATCGATGACAATACCATCAATGCCGCCTATGACCTTGGGGCCAGCTTTTTCACCACCCTCTTTCGGGTGATTCTGCCCCTGTCCATTCCCGGCATTGTGTCCGGCGTGACCATGGTTTTTGTGCCGGCGCTGACCACCTTTGCCATTTCCAACATTCTCGGAGGGGGCAAGATTTTCCTCATCGGAAATGTCATTGAGCAGGAATTCACGGTGAATTCCAACTGGAATGTAGGCTCGGGACTGTCCATGATTCTGATGGTCTTCATCATCGCTTCCATGGCCATACTGTCCCGCTATGACAACGGAGAGGGGGCGATGTTCTAATGGAAAAGAAATCTGTTCGTATTTTGGAAAATGCCTATCTGGGTTTGGTGGTGCTTTTTCTCTACGCACCCATCTTCATGCTTACCGCCCTGTCCTTTAATGCGGGAAAGAGCAGAGCCCATTTTACCGGCTTCAGTCTTCGCTGGTATGTGGAGATGTTTCAAAACGAGGATATTATGCAGGCTTTGCAAAATACCCTTGTGATTGCCTTTTTGTCTGCCTTTATTGCTACGATTCTCGGCACCATGGCGGCGGTGGCTCTTCGAAAAATGAAGGTGCTTCCCAGAAGTCTGATTATCGGTGTCAGCAATGTGCCTATGCTGAATGCGGACATCGTAACCGGTATCTCTTTGATGCTTTGTTTTATCGCCTTCAAAATCAGCCTGGGCTTTAAGACCATTTTGATTTCCCATATTACCTTTAATCTGCCCTATGTACTTCTGTCCGTGCTGCCCAAGCTTCGGCAGAGCTCGGAGGTGAGCTATGAGGCGGCATTGGATCTTGGGGCAAAGCCCCTCTACGCCTTTTTTAAGGTGGTGCTTCCGGACATTATGCCGGGAGTTTTGTCCGGCTTCTTGCTGGCATTTACCATGAGTCTGGACGACTTTATCATTACCCACTTTACCAGAGGTGCGGGAATCAATACCATTTCCACCCTGGTGTATGCGGAGGTCAGAAAGGGAATCAACCCCAGTATGTATGCCCTTTCCACTTTGATTTTCGTCACGGTCTTTATCATCCTTTTAATCGCTAATTTTGCCCCGAGCTTTATGGGAAGAAAGGAGGAAAAGGCATGAGGAACAATACGGAAAAGAATCTTTGGTGCAATTTGAGAGAGACTGAAGAAAAGCTTGCAGGAAAGGCTGCCAAAAAGAAGGGGGGAAAGCTTTTTCTGCCTCTGGCAGCAGGCTTAATGCTTCTTTTCAGCGCCCTGCTTTTGTTCTCCTGCGGACCGAAGGAGGCGGAGTCCACAGAGAGTCCGGAGGGAGAGGGACAAAGTAAGACGGACAATGTAGTCAATGTCTATAACTGGGGAGAGTATATCGACCCGGAGGTGATTACGGAATTTCAGCAGGAAACCGGCATCAAAGTGGTTTACGATATGTTTGAAACCAATGAGGAAATGTATCCCGTCATCGAGGCGGGGGGAGTGCTGTATGATGCGGTTTGCCCTTCGGATTACATGATTGAGAAGATGATGCAGAACCATCTTTTGGCGGAAATCGACTTTAAGAACATTCCCAATATCAAGGAAATCGGAAAAGAATATATGGAAATGTGTGCGGAGTTCGATCCGGGAAATCGCTACATGGTACCCTATACCACGGGAACCGTAGGAATTCTTTATAACAAAAGAATGCTGGATGAGCTGGGTGTGCCCTACCCCACCAAGTGGGCGGATCTTTGGAATCCGAAGCTGAAGGGAGAAATCCTGATGCAGGATTCCGTCCGGGATGCCTTTATGGTGGCACTGAAGAAGGAATGTCACTCCATGAATACCGTGGATGACAAGGAGTTGGATGAGGCCATGAAGGATTTGATTGCCCAGAAACCCTTGGTACAGGCTTATGTGGTGGATCAGGTCAGAGACAAGATGATCGGAGAAGAGGCGGCGGTAGGCGTCATTTACTCCGGAGAAATCCTCTATGTGCAGGGAGAGCTGGAAGGCACGGACGTGGAAGTGGACTATGTGATTCCGGAGGAAGGCACCAACCTGTGGGTAGACGGTTGGGTAATTCCCAAGAACGCCAAGCATAAGGAAAATGCGGAAAAATGGATTAATTTCCTCTGCCGCCCGGATATTGCGGCGAAGAATTTCGAGTACATTACCTATACCACCCCAAACGTAGGTGCCTTGAAGCTTCTTTCGCCGGAATATACGGAAAATAAGGCGGTATTTCCGGATATGTCGGAGGTTTTGAAAAAGGGAGAGGTCTTCAGCTATTTGGGAGAACAGGACGAAGCCAAGTACAATGACCGGTGGAAGAAAATCAAAGTGTCCTAAACCCTATTTGAAAAAAGATCAGAGTTTTCTAAACCCTATTTGAAAAAAATCTGATAGAACCCCTCTTTATGGAGAAAGTCCATAGGGAGGGGATTTTTCTATTCTTAGAAATTTTAGAAAAGCTTTTTATTCGGAAAATTTTTTGCTAAAATAATTAACGTTAAAAATTTTTCGAGAGTGAAGAAATAAACGGACAGAGAGACTTTCGAAAGGAAAAAAAGCAAAAGGAAAAACCCTGGATTCATCCGGGAAGACCATAGAAAAAGGGGGAAGAAAAATGCGCTCAAAATATGTAGCATATATCGGTTCTTATTCATACACCGGCACTGCCAAGGGCATAACCATCTGTGATGTGGATATGGAAAAGGGAAGATTTGAAAAAAGAACAGAGGTGGAAGTAAACAACTCCTCCTATGTGGCGGTTTCTCCCGATAAAAGAACCCTTTATTCCATTGCGGATGAGGGAATTGTTTCCTTCCGCATTTTGGATAACGGAAACCTGAGTAAGTTAAATACCAGAAATATCCGCGGAATGCGCGGTTGTCATCTTGCCGTAGACAAGAAAGGGGAATACCTGATGGTGTCCGGCTATCATGACGGAAAGTCCACCCTGCTTTCTTTGGAAGCGGACGGTTCTGTAGGCCCGATTGTGGACGGCGATTATGACCAGGGTATCGGTTCCGTGGCGGAGCGTACCTTCCGC
>CALIEL010000039.1 GCA_938022235.1 Oribacterium parvum | reverse complement strand
CTTCATTGTCCTTGATGGTTAGCTTCTGGGCAATGGGGTGGAAAAGCACGTTACTCATGGCAGAACCGTAGAAGGTGGTGATTAAGGCAACACCCATGTCCTGTCCCAGGGTACTGGCTCCGCCGCCGGAACCGGAAAGGTCCATACCCTTTAACATGTTTACCAGACCTACCAGGGTTCCGATCATACCGAAGGCCGGCGCCAGAGCGGATCCCTTTACATAAAGACCTTTCGCTTCTTCATGTCTGGTCATCATATCTTCTACCTGATGTTCCAGAGAGGCACGTACCTTATCCGGATCATTGGCATCTACAATCATGACTACGGCTTGTTTAAAGAAGGGCTCCTTGATTTCTTCCGCCTTTTCTTCCAAAGCCAGCAAACCGCTCTGTCTGGCAATCAAAGCCAAATCCACCAGGGCATCCACGGTTTGCGGTACATTATATTTTTTTCCTCCTCGAAAGCAGATTCCGATATGCTTCGGAATTTCCTTAATGATTCGGAATGGGTAGCAGGCGATTAACGCCGCTATTGTTCCTCCAACTACAATCAGGGCACTGGGTGCGTCCCAGAAGTTCCCCAACTTCGGCATGGTAATACCACTAATGATTAAGGCAATAGCGATAATCCAGCCTAACAGCATTGAAATGTCCATACTTATTGACTAGCCTCCTTGCTTCCTATGCGCTCTTCCTAAGCTTCTCTTTCTTTCCCCTTAATTTCATGTACGTCTTCTCCCTCATGAAATTTATCCTCAAAAGTAAGACACTTTCTTAGGAAACCCTGAACCTGTTCAATAATCGACTCCACGCTATCTCTTACAAGATAGAAATCTCCGTTTGCCAACTTTACCTTGGTTTCCGGAATGCGGCGAATATAAAGGATTTGAAAATAATTCAAAAACACTTCTTCCCCGTTTAATTTTGTTAGGCGTATCATGATTTCCTCCTTTCGTCTACTTACACAGCAGAAGCCTTCCTTTGTTGGAAACGGATTTTTCTTCTTTTCAGAAGCAATCTATTCTGTTTTCCAACTCAGGAAAGCCTTAGCTTATGTTTTATCTCTTCATATTTACCAGTTCCTGAAGAACTTCATCAGATACGGTAATGATCTTGGAGTTAGCCTGGAAACCTCTCTGAGTGGTAATCATGTCAGAGAATTCCTTTGCCAAGTCAACGTTGGATGCTTCCAAATAACCGGCCATCAGGGTAGGGGTGGAACCCTCACCGGGCATGGTTGCGGAAATGTATCCTGTGTTATCTCCTACTCCTGCATTAAAGGTGTTGTTTCCTGCCTTGGTCAAACCTTCCTGGTTCTGGAAGGAAGCAACTGCCACCTTTCCCAAAACGATGGATGTGGATGTAACCTGTGCAGGTGCTCCACCGGTTCCCGGAGTCTTGTTATCAATAATTCCCTTAACAATTCCGTCTGCACCGATTTCTACGGACTTCAGCTGTGCGGCAAATCCTGTGAATACAGGGCTACCGGTTAAAGCTACCGCTCCGGTATTGTCCGCTGCGGGTGCACGAAGGGCAACCAGCTTCTTTCCGCCGTCTCCGTACTTGGTAGGCTCTGTCAAAGAGTCAGGTTGGAAACCGTATACGAAGTTGTGGTTTGCATCTACGATATATCCGTTTGCATCTACAGAGAACTGACCTACACGGGTATAAGCGAAGTTGTTCTTCTTCATCTCTGCGGTTGTTGTCTTTGTATTTGCAGGATCCAGGGTAACTTCCTTATTGGATGCGCTGGTTACAAAGAATCCGGATCCGTTGATAGAAGCATTGAAGCCTCCTACATAGGATGGTGTACTGGAAGTAAAGTCAGTGGCAATTGATCCGGTTAAGGAACCGTATCCGTACTGAGCGGGGTTTGCACCACCGATGGTAGCATTACCGCTGGCTTCCTGCTTTCCTCCTGAAGAAGTACTGGATGTCTGATACATTGTATCCTTAAAGCTATATCCCTGAGACTTAAATCCGAAAGTGTTAACATTGGCGATGTTGTTACCGATAACGTCTAACTTGTTCTGATGTGCTCTCAAACCTGCTACTGCAGAATCCATTGCTCTTAACATATATTCTTGTCCTTTCCTCAACTGGTGAGTTTGAAAAATGAATGGCGCTTTTTGCGCATTTGAAACTTACTCCTTATTATCGGCTAAGTTTCTCAAATCTATAAAAGAAATAAAAATTAAATTTTAATTTTAATTGCTTGCAGAGTGAGCTGCCGCTTCTCTTTCAAGGATGGCCACATGGGGACCAAACTCTGAGGAGCTTGCGCTGCTTGATGCTACAGCAGGGGGAACGGAGCTTCCTGCCGGATTGGCGCCAGCTGCTGTTCCTGTTGTTGCTGTAGTAGCTGTTCCGGCTGTAGATACTGTTCCTGTTGTGCTTGATGCCGAAGCGCTGCCTGTTGCAGGGCTTGCTGTAGAGGCACTGCCTGTTGTTCCTGCTGCACTTGCACCGACAGTAGAAGCTGCAGGTGCCGCTGTAGCACTTCCTGCTGTTGCTGCGGAAATACCGGCTGGGGTGCCGTTTGAGGAGTTTGTTGCACCGGCTGCTGTTGTACTTGCGCCGGGTGCTGTTGTGCCTGTGCTTGTGCCGGTTGCTGTTACAGCAGAGCCGGTAGTAGAGGTTTCAGAAGCAGCTCCTGCCTGACGTACCATCAAAAGACTTTCCAAAGGATAGTCTGTAACATCTCCCTGTAAACGGAAGCTGGGTTCATCTCCCGTAAGGTTTACGGAAGCAATTACGCCGGATTTTTCCTTAGGCGCATCGGGATTTGCTTTTTGCTCCGCCTCCGGAACCTTTGCGGAAACCTCTTTACCGATTAAACCTGCCAAATAGCTGGTTTTGGTCAAAGCCATTTCCTGCTTCATATTTGTGGTCATGGTTCCTAAGCTTTGTACCATGGCCATCTGTGTCATCTGCGCCATCATCTCGCTGTTGTCCATAGGACTGGTCATGTCCTGGTTTGCAAGCTGGGCAGACAAGAGCTTAAAGTAGCTCTCGATGGATAATGTATTTTTATCGTTTGACTTCGCACTGTAAGTCGCCTTTTCATAGGGACTGGTTGCGGAAGAAACACCTTGAATTTCTGCCATATCTTCTCCTTATTGGGCTAGTCCTAAACGCATTCTTTGCAGGAAGCCTTCTGCATTGTCCTGCTGCGCCCGTTCCTGTTGTTCCCTCTGCCGACGCTCCGCTTCCTCTTTATTCTCGGAATTGGATTGTCCCTGCTGCTGGAAACTCGGAGCATGCTGCTCCTCCTGTACCACAATCTTGGTGAGTTCTCCTGTTTTTTGCTCCAGGATTCTTCCCATATCCTCAGCACCGGTCTGTAAAAGATGCAGGGTCTTGTGATTTTCCGCGGTAATGACAATATTTGCCTTGCCGCCGCTGTAGTTGACTTTTACGGTAATTTGTCCAAGATTTCTGGGTTCTAACTCAATCTTAATTTCTCCATGCTGAAGTTCCGCCTTATTGGATAAGAACTCCGCCACATCCTCCGGAAGCTTCGCTTCCGAGCTATGTAACACGGCTTCTTCCCGAACCGGTGCATTAACCGACTCTGAAAGCTTTTCCTGACTTCCCGGTAGGGAAATCTGTTGTCCGGCATGCCCATCCATTTTGTCGAGCTTTTCTTCTTTTCCGGACTTCTTCTCTTCTACTCTTTGAGAAAGCTTCTCTTCCAAACGCTGAGAAGGAATGATATTTTCCTCCTTAGACGCTTCCACAAGGGACTTGTCCCCCACCGGGGAAGCTCCTTCTTTGAGCTCTACAGTCTTAGTGTCTTTTGCGTCCTTAGAATCTTCCTGTAAGAAATCGGAAAAATCCTTTTTTGTAGCATTTCCCGCTAAGGCCGTAGTCTCTTCCTTTACTTCAGGAAGAACGGTAGCAAGCGCGCTTTCTTCTGTAAGCGGAATGGATACCGGTTCAGCTACTGCCGTAAGGTCGGAAACCGCATCAACAGCACCTTCCTCGACCGCAATCTTGATGTCTGCCATCAACTGATCTTTTTGGAACATAAGCTGCTTTTCAGAAACCAGGCTTGCCGCCTTCTCTCCCTGTAAGCTGTCCTGCTCCTCGGTCTTTGTCTCTTTCTTTTCTGTCTTCTTCTCTCCCTTTTGAAGCTTTGCTTCCTTCGGGTCTTTTTCTATACTGTTCTGTTCTGTTTTTTTCTCACTGTTTTCTTGGGATTTGTTCTTTCTGTCTCCCTCATTCTTCACTGTATCCTCTTTGGAGGAGCGAAGAAACGCATTAAAGTCAAGGGAAGCTTTGTTGTCTTCCAAGGACTTCCCCTTGTTTAAGTCTTTTCCAACGGGAAAGGCTTGACTTTTTTGAATTGTCATCTCTGCCATATACTCTCCTGTACCTATGCCTTCATTGCGTGAGAGACGAATTCCTCGATAAACTGTTCCTCTGCCTTCTGTCCTTGAACACGATACTCCTCAAGCTTTTTCTCCTTAAGTTTCTCGAAGGCATTGGTGTCTACGTTGGCCTTAATCACCTCTCTCTTCTTTTCTTCGGCAATAACGGTACGTCGGATAAGCTCATCTTTCTCTTTCCCTATACGTTTTTCCATTCGCTCGATGCCATTGACATACATCATAATGGTTTCAATGGAAGCACCTTCCTGCTTCACCCGCTCAAATTCCTCTTCGTAGTGAAACAACTCTTCCTGAAGGCGATTGATCAGACTTTGCTGATTCAAAACTTCCTGCTGCTTAATGGCATACTCTTCCTTCACCTTGTCTAAGACTTGAAGCTTAAATTGATAGACTGTTTCCAAACTGTACTTGAATTTTTTCAATTTGGTTCCCGCCTTTCTGCATCTTAAAATTTAATTGCCTTATCCAATATCGGTAATTTCCTTCATTTGCATAACCGTATCTTCGTAAGAAAATGCTTCTCCTGTTCCCTGCATCAAGAAATCATTGATGGCGGGGTACTTATCTACAGCCTCATCCAGCTTGGGATCCGTGCCCTTTTTATAAGCACCGATAGCTATAAGATCCGCATTTTTTTGGTAAAGTCCCAGAGTATTTCTCATTCTGCTGGCATATTTTTTGTGCTCCTGGGATACCAGCTCCGCCATCAATCGGGAGATGCTCATACCGATGTCGATAGCAGGATAATGGTTTTCCGCAGCCAGGGCACGGGACAGCACAATATGTCCGTCCAGGATACCGCGGACCGTATCCGCAATGGGCTCGTTGGTGTCGTCTCCTTCCACCAGCACGGTATAAACGCCGGTGATGGAGCCCTTCTTAAAGGCGCCCGCCCGCTCCAGTAAACGGGGGAACTCCGCATATATCGAGGGAGTATAGCCTCTTGCGATTGGAGGTTCTCCGGTGGCCAGACCGATTTCTCTTT
>CALIEL010000038.1 GCA_938022235.1 Oribacterium parvum | reverse complement strand
GTAAGAGATCCTCTGCCCTCTTTTCCGGATGCTCTTTCAGATAGTCTAAGCCTTTTAAAGCATTTTCCATGAATTTCACTTCCAACCCAAAACGGCGTAGGCATTCCAGGCCCATTTTTACTTCATGCTGCACAAAGTCTTCTCCCAGAACACCGCTGGAGAGACTGACAATGGCTACAGTTTTTACCTTTTGCACCACGCTTCTCCTTCCTTTAAGACAAGAGTTTTTTCAATTCTCCGACTCCGGGAACCCGTCCGCTTACGATAAGTTTCCCGTCAATCATGAGAGATGGCGCACTGAGTACTCCAAGCTTTACAATCTCGATTAACTCCTCTACTTTCTCGATTTTGGCATCCTTTCCCAACTCCTTTATCGCCTCTTCTACATTTTGATAGAGCGTATCACATTCTTTACATCCTGCACCGATGACCTTGATTTCCATATTCACTCCTCGCTGAATTCCTTTTCTGCTTTTTTTCTTTTCAAGCTTCTATGCTTTAACAAGTGCCTTATTGTGTTTATTCTTTGTATTTCTTCTTTATGTTTCTTCTCTGCGTTTCTTTCCTGCTTTTTTCTATTTTTTCCCTGATTCCCGCTCGCCTAATTCTTTAATTTCATGGGAGAGTCCATATATTTTTTCCAAGCCTCATCAATGCTCCGAATCACCTTCGGTCCCACCTTGGACAAGAATACCAGCTCGGAAATCTCCTTCTCAGGGCAGGGATTATAGTCGATTAATTCTTCCACCACATCCACCTGCGTCCAGCTCCGGTCTAAAAGGAAGAAGCCCTTGATTCGATAGCATTCCGGCAGAACCGCTTGCAGAAATTGTTGAAATCTCCCCTTTTCCACATTTTCGGAGCAAAGCAAGGAAATCGTCTTCGGCTTGTTGTCCACCGTATTTAAGCTTTCCTCTGAAAATGCCCAATCCCCCTGTAGAAAAGCTTCTTTCATAAAGCTTAAGTCCGCCTGCCCATGAGCGCAGGATAAAACTTGGCAATGCGGATTCACTCCCCGAACCAAGGAAAAGACTTTTTTGTATTGCTCTTCTGAAATCAAATCTATTTTATTGATGATGGCAACATCACAATGCTTTAACTGCCTGTCCACCGTTTCCGTATCCTTCACCTGCTTTGGAAAATGCACGCCGTCAATCAGGCAGATTACCCCCTGAAAATCATACACATCCTCTGCCAGCACCTTCACACTCTCTAAAATATCCATGATATTGGACGGATCCGCGAGCCCTGAGCTTTCCACAAAAAGAAACTCCGCATCGCTCTTCGCAAGCTCCGCCAAAGCTTCCACAAAGGATAACTGAAGGCAGGAGCAAAAAATGGAACCTCGATTGATTTCTTTGATTGGAATCCCCTGTTTTTGCAGAATGCTTCCGTCAATCCCGATTTTTCCGAATTCATTTTGAATCACCGCAAGCTTTTTATCGGAAAATGCCTCCAAAACATGCTGTAGGAAGCTGGTTTTTCCCGCCCCCAAAAAGCCTGTTAAAACAAATAACTTCTTCTTTTCCATTATTCCTCCTAAGAAAAAAGCGTCAAAGTATTGCCTTCATCTAATTTCCGGTTTGCATTTCTTACCGCTTCATTCTTCTGCAAATATCTGCTTTTTCATTGACTTCTTCATTCGCCTTATTTCTTCTAATTTATACCGGAAGTACCACCTGCAACGCATTAAAAAGATAGCCTATCAGGATGATTCCAACCACACATATCCCTACGAAAATTCCCAAAAGCTTCGGTTTAATCACCTTCCGAAGCATAATCATAGAAGGAAGGGACAGCGTTGTCACTCCCATCATAAAGGAAAGCACAGTCCCGAGCTCCGCGCCTTTCATAAGAAGCGAATCAGCTATAGGAATGGTTCCGAAAATGTCCGCATACATGGGAATCCCCACTAAGGTTGCCAGAATCACGCCAAAGGGATTCCTTGCTCCCAGTAAAGAGAGAACCCAAGCCTTAGGAATCCAGTTATGAATGAAAGATCCGATTCCCACCCCTAAAAGAATATAGGGAAAAACCTTTCGAAAAGTCATTTCCACTTGCTCTTTGGCATAAGAAAGTCGTTCTTTAAAGGATAATGTGGGAATGTCCTGCTCTACAGCCGATACCCCTCGAAGAATGTCCTCCACTTCATTTTCCATGCCTAAATGCTCAATCACAGTTCCTCCTATAACTGCCAGGCAAAGCCCTAAAAGGACATAGACAAAAGCAATCCTTATCCCAAATATACCGCTTAGCAATACTAAACTCCCCAAGTCCACCATGGGAGAGGAAATCAGGAAGGAAAAAGACACGCCCAAGGGAAGTCCTGCTGCCGTAAATCCCATAAAAATCGGAATGGAAGAACAAGAGCAAAAGGGAGTAACCGTCCCCAAAAGAGCGGCTACCAGATTGGCAGAAATCCCCCGAAAATGCCCCAGTATCTTCTTCGTTCTTTCCGGCGGGAAAAAACTTTGCAGATAAGAAATCGCAAAAATCAGCACACAAAGGTAAATCGTAATTTTCACACAGTCATACAAAAAGAAGTGTAGACTGCCCCCGATACGACTGTCCACATCCAAACCTAACTCCTCTAAAGCTAAACGCAGTAAACG
>CALIEL010000037.1 GCA_938022235.1 Oribacterium parvum | reverse complement strand
GGAAGGATCCGGAGTGGAAAATGCAAAATGCACTTGTACGTGGTATTTAAAGCATCGAAACAGCAGAGGCCCTTGCAAGCACATTTTGGCAGTGAAATTAAGACAGGAACTGTAATTCTAAGCAGGCAAGAAATATGGTCAAAAGATTAAAATATAGTAGGCAAGCAGATAGTCTAAGGAATCTAATTCAGCAAGTAATATAATCTAAGGGCTGTAATTCAGAGAGCAATATAATCTAAGGACTGTAAGTTGATAGGGCGACAAAGGGATATCATTCAGCTGAAAAGCAGATAAAGGAGTTTACTATGGCAAGCAAACTGGAAAGCGCTGTTGCAATCTACCGTTCTTTAGGGTATGAGGAAACGGCTTATGAAAGTATTTTAAGCCTTGGAATAGGAACGAAGGAAGAGCAAGAGATTGCAAGGGATGGACTAAAAACCGGAGAATGGGTGCAAATCAAACAATTATCCGAGAACAGCTACGGCTTTGCTCCGGTTGTGGATGTAGATCTGAAAAAGCTTGCTGTTTTTGCCGTTCGCATCGGTGTGGAGGCGAAGAGGGCGGCAAATGTGATAGGCCGGGGAGATGAGACTGCTCTTCAGGCAATTATGGCTAGAGGTGAGAACTATGCAGCGCATTTCATTTCCGCTGCCGAAAGCAGTAATAGGAGAGCCTGGGAGCATTCCCTCTCCGTCCTTGGTATGCTCTGCCTGAAACTTCTCCACAGGATGAATCTCCCTATTCCGGAATCCGTGGAGTATATGAAGGACTGGGCAGCCGCTTCTTCTGTGATATTGCTGGAGACAAAAAAAGATTATCTATTTGATGATAGCTTTACTTTGGAGAAGGAAGAAATTCTTGGAAGATTTATAGAGCATATCGAAAAGGGAATTTCCCTAAATATGCCAGGAACAGGACCCTTTCCCGATTTGCTTTTCTTTGGAGTGGAGAATCATTTGCTTAGTAAAGAAGCGGCAAAAGAGTATATCTTTGATGCGCTTTATATTGCGAAAAGACCCGGGGACAGAAAAGCATGGGTAGAGCTTTTGGATAAACTTGGCTGTGCAGAAAAGGATTATATAGATAGGGCGGAAAATCTTATTCCGCTACTGGGACTGGGGGAGAGTCCTCTTATAGAGCGATTTGCCCCTGTTCTTATAGAAAATATTTCCGAGGAACTTCTGTATCCGGTTTTGATTTCCTGTACTTCTGCCAAGGTCAAGAAAACGAAGAAGATGCTTTTAAATTCGGTTTTAAAACGAGAGAAGCCAAAATCTGCCAATGATTTTGCTGAATGGCTTTCCCT
>CALIEL010000036.1 GCA_938022235.1 Oribacterium parvum | reverse complement strand
AGCATGGAGACAGCGAGATTGCCGCATGGAGCAGTGCCAATGTATCCGGTATTCCTTTGAACGATTTCTGTGAACTTCGGGGGCATATCGAGCATGATGAGTCCATGAGACGCATTGCGGAAAATGTAAAGAACAGCGCCTACGAAATTATTGAAAAGAAGAAGGCTACCTACTACGGTATTGCCATGTCCGTTCGCAGAATCTGTGAAGCCATTATTCGAGATGAGAAATCCATCCTGCCGGTTTCCAGTATGCAGCACGGAGAATACGGCATTCACGATGTGTCTCTTTCTGTTCCTGCTATTGTGGGAAGAGGGGGCGTGGAAAGAGTAGTATCCATTGAATTAAGCCCGGAGGAGAAAGAAGCATTACAGGCTTCTGCGGATACCTTAAAGAAAGTTATCGGGGATGCCCTGTAAAAAGTCTTGCCTGCATCGGAGATTTTAAGGAGAGTGCCCTGTAAAGAGATAGCTATTCCATTTGCTATAGCCTAAAGAGGATGCCTACGACCGGCATCCTCTTTTCTTGCACTTTTTTTCAACTTCCTTTATACTTTAGCAGAAAAGAAAGGAGAAAGTATGGGATTAGAATTCATTCATAAGTTACCCTCTGCATCGGAGGTAAAGGAACAGTATCCGTTGTCTTCCGAGCTGATTGCTCAGAAAGCAAAAAGAGATGAGGAGATTAAGGCGATTTTTACAGGAGAAAGTCACAAGTTTTTGCTGGTGATCGGCCCCTGTTCCGCAGACCATGAGGATCCTGTACTGGAGTATTGTCACAAGCTTAAAGAAATTGCTAAAGAGGTGGAGGACAAGATTTTAATTGTTCCCCGCATCTATACCAATAAACCGAGAACCACAGGAGAAGGCTACAAGGGTATGCTCCATCAGCCGGATCCGGAAAAGCGTGCCAATCTGATTGAAGGGATTTTTGCCATTCGAAAGCTCCACATGCGAGTTTTGGAGGAAACAGGCTTCAGTACCGCAGATGAGATGCTTTATCCGGATAACCTGTCCTACCTGTCCGATATGCTGTCCTACATTGCGGTGGGAGCCCGTTCCGTAGAAAACCAGCAGCACCGTTTGGTGGCTTCCGGGGTGGATGTTCCCTGCGGCATGAAGAATCCCACCTCAGGAGACTTAGGGGTAATGTTAAACTCCATCTATGCAGGACAGCATGGCCATGAATTCATTTTCCGGGAATGGGAAGTAAAGTCCTCCGGAAATCCCTATACCCATGCCATTATGCGAGGCTTGCAGAATAAGCATGGAGAAATGGTGCAAAACTACCACTATGAGGACTTAAAGCTTCTGCAATCTCTGTATGAAGAAAGAAATTTAGCGAATCCGGCGGTAGTGGTGGATACGAATCACTGTAATTCCGGAAAGCAACATAGAGAGCAGCTTCGTATTGCCCAGGAAATCATGCATTCCAGAAAGTACTCCCAGGAGCTGGCCAACTTTGTGAAGGGTCTGATGGTGGAGTCCTATCTGATTGAGGGCGCTTGTAAGGTGGAGGAACATATCTTCGGAAAGTCCATTACTGACCCCTGTATCGGCTGGGAGGATACGGTTCGTTTGATTTCCAATGTCTACGAGTACGAGCAGCAGACCAAATATTAATACAGCACGGCAAGAACAGTTTGATTTTTGAGGGAATGAAAGCAAGTGAGATACCACACACTATTGTCGGGATACTCCTTAAGAAGGAGATACTCCGCGCCGTGAGAGAGATGTAAAATCAGGCAGGATTTTTCTTTTGAAAGAAAGACAGATCCTGCTCAGTCAATGATGAGAAAAGGAAGGAAGCAGTATGGGAGTTTACGAAGAATTACAAGAGAGAGGATTGATTGCCCAGGTTACAAATGAAGAAGAAATCCGAAAAATGGTCAATGAAGGAAAGGCAATCTTTTATATTGGCTTCGACCCCACTGCGGATTCTCTTCATGTAGGGCACTTTATGGCGCTGTGCCTGATGAAGCGTTTGCAGGCAGCAGGCAATAAGCCTATCGCCTTGGTTGGAGGCGGAACCGGTATGATCGGAGATCCTTCCGGTCGTTCCGATATGCGGCAAATGATGACCACCGAAATGATTGACCATAACTGTGCCTGCTTTAAGAAGCAGATGAGCCGTTTCATTGACTTCTCCGAGGGGAAGGCATTAATGGTAAACAATGCGGACTGGCTTAGAGATATGAACTTTATGGAATTCTTGCGAGAGGTAGGTCCTCATTTTTCCGTAAATGAAATGTTGAGAGCCAGATGCTATGTGAACCGTCTTTCTCAGGGACTTTCCTTCTTCGAGTTTTCTTATATGCTGATGCAGGGCTACGATTTCTATCGCCTTTACGAGGACTACGGCTGTAACATGGAGTTCGGCGGAGATGACCAGTGGTCCAATATGCTGGCAGGAACAGAGCTGATTCGTAAGAAGCTGGGAAAGGATGCCCATGCCATGACCATCACCCTGCTTACCAATAAGGAAGGAAAGAAGATGGGAAAGACCGCCAGCGGTGCGGTTTGGCTGGATGCGGCTAAGACCAGTCCCTACGACTTCTACCAGTATTGGAGAAATGTGGATGATGCGGATGTAGGAAAATGTCTTCGCCTCCTGACCTTTATTCCTATGGAAGAAATCAAGAAGATGGATGCCTGGGAAGGGGCAGAGCTGAATAAAGCTAAGGAAATACTGGCTTACCATTTGACAGAGCTGGTACATGGTGCGGAGGAAGCTAAGAAAGCGGAGGAAGCAGCCAAGTCCTTGTTTGCAGGAGGCGGAAATTCAGCAAATACCCAGAAGTGCGTCCTAAAGAAGGCGGACTATCCTGAGGGAATCGATATCTTGAACCTTTTGGTGGTGAGCGGTTTGGCACCCTCCAAGGGAGAGGCCAGAAGAAATGTGCAGCAGGGCGGCGTAAGCTTTGCCGGAGAGAAGATTACGGATATCGGAAGACAGCTATCCCTTTCCGAACTGGAGAACGAGCCATTGCTCCAGAAGGGGAAGAAGAGCTTTATGAAGATAGTGTTGGAGTAAAAGCAAGTATAAAAAATAGAAGAAAGCTTTCATGTAGTATAGGTCTGAAAGTAGGGCACGCTCTTGCTAACCCACCTAATTGTGAAGGACTGTAATTAATTAAGAGAACACGCTCTGATGCAGTACCGGTCTGTAATTGGGGCACGCTCCCGCTAACTTCGCCTTCGTAACAGTACTAACTTCAAGCATCGCTTCGCTCGCTTTCAGTAAGTACTGACGGGCTCAGATTGCCCCTATTACAGACCGGTACTGCATCTATCGCTTCTCTAATGGATTGTTTATAGTTTTTCATTGGAGTGGCTTTTTGTATGTTCCGCGGGCTCAGATTGCCCTCTTTTCAGACCTACACTGCATGAAAGTCGGCTTTATTATTTTTATATTTGCTTATTACTCTAAGTTAAAAAGATATAATAAAATGAAAAAAGATGAGGGACATGGTTCCCTCATTTTTTTTTGAGAGTCTTATGTTTGGTGTGGTCTTTAGGGATACATAGAAGTTTTTTTATTTGCATAATCAAGGAGAAAAAAAGAGGAGAGAAAGATTATCTCTCCATTTCTATTACCCATATAGATTCCATGGTTTTTGCATATCTTGTAAAGATCTTCCATTGTGGATTTCGAGGAAGAATGTTCAATCTCTTTTTTCATATCGTCTATGTCCTATTTGTAGTGTAGATAACACCGGTAGAATTTACTCGATTTTTCAATCAGATTGATGTTGTTTTTCTTCTTTGGTTAATTTCAAGTCGTTCATTTCGTATCTTATTTTATCAATTTTTTTGTAAGTGTCCGTACACTTACTGTGCTTGCTACATAAGAATGAATTAGATAGCAAG
>CALIEL010000035.1 GCA_938022235.1 Oribacterium parvum | reverse complement strand
TTTTTTACAATATTTCCCATCTGCAGCATAGAAGTACCAAGCCCCTGAGAAACTAGATCGGAAACGCCGTTTTCCCGGAAGGAAATCACTGCAAAGCCCACCATCTGGGCACAACAGCCTGCCACCGCAGCACCTCCCGCAAGGCCGGTAAGTCCAAGAGCCGCACAAATCGCCGCGGAGGAAATAGGTAGGGTCAAGGCAATACCAACCAAAGCGGATACCCAAATGCCCATAAAGAAAGGCTGTAGCTCTGTCGCCCACATAATCAGGCTTCCCACCTGAATCGCCGCCTTTCCGATTACCGGCGCCAAGACTGCCGAAAAGAGCATTCCTGAGCCAATGGTCACAAGAGGTGTCACCAAAATATCAACCTTTGTTTCCTTGGATACCGCTTTTCCGATTTCTGTGGAAAGGATAGCCACAAAAAGTACCGCCAAGGGACCGCCTGCACCCCCTAGGGCATTGGAGGCAAAGCCCACGGTTATCAGAGAGAAAAGCACCAGAGGAGGGGCCTGCAAAGCATAGGCAATAGCCGTTGCCATGGCCGGGCCACTCATAGCGGAAGCCATTGCTCCTACGGTATAATCCACACCGCCAATAGTAGCAACCACCCTGGTTAATGCGGATATCCCCAGCCTCTGCCCTAAGGTGTTTAATATTGTTCCGATTAAGAGGGAACAAAACAAGCCCTGAGCCATAGCGGATAAGGCATCAATACCATAGCGCTTCAGGGAAATCTCAATGTTCTTCCTTTGTAAAAAAGCCTTCATTCTCGTTCTCCTAATCTCTTATAAAGCAATGCATTTCAATACTTCTGCCTATCGTAAGAGCTAAAAGTAGTGGGGAGCATTTCCATCCTGTCCTTTCCGGTAACTCCATTACATTCTTTATAAAAACTGTATACAAAATGTCCCAATGATTATAGCAAAACTTTCTGCTTATTTGTATAAAAATATTTAGTTTTTCGTATAAGTTATTTTATTCCGGCTTTTTATGGCGCTATTATAGAGTTCCTATGGAAAAAAGAGGCAGTTTAAACCGCCTCTGAACACTTTATCTCTTCTTCTTAACTTACCACTTCCGAAAGAATCTCTCCAATCTTTCCATAGAGCACCAAGTCGCACTCCGTATCCAGTCGTCCCTCCTCTTTATTGATAAGAACCAGCTTATGGTTTCCATGATGAGGAAAATACCGAATCAAGCCGGCTGCAGGATACACCGTTAGGGATGTCCCTCCGATAATCAGTAAATCCGCATTTTGAATATGAGCGATACTCTCTGAAAGAATGCCTTCATCCAAACCTTCCTGATACAAAACCACATCCGGACGTATCATGCTACGACAATGAGGACACAAAGGAATAGGTGTTGAAAAGTCAATTTCTTCTTCCGGAATCTGATGATGATGCTTCACACAATAATAGCGATGAATACTGCCATGAAGCTCATATACCGCTTTGGAACCTGCCATCTGATGCAATCCGTCAATATTTTGGGTGATAATTGCCTTTAGCTTCCCCTGCTCTTCCAATTTTTGTAAAGCATAATGAGCAGGATTCGGTAGAATTCCCGGAATCAAAAGCTTTTCCTTATAAAATTGGTAAAACTCCTTAGGTCGCGTCATAAAGAAATCATGAGACAAGATTTCCTCCGGCGGAAAGGCATATTTTTGATGATATAAACCATCCACAGATCGAAAATCCGGAAGACCGCTTTCTGTAGATACGCCCGCACCGCCAAAAAACACGATATAGTTCGCTTTTTGAATAAAGTCCTTTAATTCAGCTAATTTCTCTTTCGTATCCAAAGTTGCTCCTTTATCTTATACTCCATTCTTTTATCATGATGTTCGATAGTTTAAAGCCCGAACTCCTTCAGAAGCTTTTCTCGATATACTTCATCGTAAGAAACCCTCTTAAGATCATCCATACGTCCTGCTTCCAGAAGTCGACCAACTAAAAGAGCTAGGTGATTCTTCCCTTGTTCAAAGCCCTTCTCCATACCTTCCTCCACCGCTTTTTTTCTATACTTTTCTAATAAAACATTCATCTTCTTTTCTCCTTCCCAATCTAGTTTACCTTCCTTTAATGAGGCTACTCTATGAGACAAAACTTTAGACTGAATTTCCTTAGGATTGGCTTCTTTAAAGTCTCTAGCCAGTTTTCCTAATGCGTTGTCATCTTGCCTTGCTGTATTGAAATAAAGGATATGAGAGCCATCCCGAAATAAGCTGCCAGACTTTCTGATAACTCTTTCGATCCGGTACAGTTGTTCTCCCTCTCCTAATATATCTTTATCTGTAATAAATATAACATAGCTTTCCGGTAATTTGGAAAACTTTTCTCCCTTCTTAAGGGTGTGCGTGTCCATAAGAGCGGCATGATAACGCGCCCTTTTAGGAATTGCCCCGGCAGAAGAATTCTGTACTTCAATGTTATAAAGTAAGCCTTTTTCATCGGTGCAAAGGCAATCCAATACCAAAGCTCTTCCATGCAGATTTGGCAGCCTCTTTTGAAGTCTTTGTTCCTTTAACTTTAAGGAAGATTTGTCCAAAATCGTTTGCAGAATATACTCGGTACAAGCCTGTTCTTCCAGAACAACTTGCATAAAGAGGTCATCCATCAAAGTTAGAGATGCGATAATCTTTTTCTTTTCCAAAGCATCCAACTTTTTTCTTGTACTCTTTGATTTACCTTCTGAACGACCATATTTTTTAGCCTTAGCATTAGTAGAATTTGTTTTTTTCATAAGTCACCTGCAGAAAAATAGAATAATAGAAATGAATAATGAGTAAATTTAGATTTTTTGAATAGATAAATTGAGACAATAATATAGAGAATCAAGCTTAGATTAAGATTTAGAATGTAAGAAATCACTTAAATTCTTTCGTTTAATATTTTACTACCAGATTGATAAATCTCCTATACTCCACATTCGGATAATATCCGTATATTGATAATATAAGAGTATGGTCGATAAAATGGCATAGCACATCCTTCCCCTGCCTATCCTTACCCTTTGGCATATTAGATAGCTTACGAACACTGACTATTCTCACTATTGTCTATAATCAAAGTCTAGAATCTCTGATTATCCTAACTTTTGTCCATAATTAAAAGACAAGAGCATCGCTTATTCCCACCCTTGCCCCTATTCAAGAACTAAGGAGTACGTATATCTCCTTCACCAAAGGCAATCTGAGCCCCTCGGTACTTAACAAAAGCGGGCGAAGCAAAGCTTGCGTTTAGTACCGCTAGTCGGGGCAAACTTAGCGGGAGCATAGATAGAGGATAGAGAGTGCTCCGAAGATTTAAGCCGTATTTTTAGAATCGAGTAGGGGGAATTTAATCCCCCTCTCACACCACCAGTACGTGCCGTTCGG
>CALIEL010000034.1 GCA_938022235.1 Oribacterium parvum | reverse complement strand
ATAGCTGCATACCTCAAAATCTTCCTTGGAAGCATGAGGAGTACCCTGGGTCTCTCCATAGCCAATGGAAATCACACCATAAACAGGATGCTCAGGGCTTAATTTAGCAACAGCCTCCTTATTGAAGCTGGCACCTACCCACCAGGTATTTAAGCCAAGAGTCTGGGCATAGAGCATAATATCCGCACTGGCATAACCAACACGCTCCTCCACGCCTTCCTTTTCATCTCCTGCTAATACGATGTAGTTCTTGGCATTTTTGGTAATCAATTTATCAATTAATTCCGCAAATGCAGCTCCATCCTCAGTTTTTAAGAAAAAATGCAGGGAATACTTCTGATTGCATTCCTGAATGCGCTCCTCTAAAGCCTTCACCACATCCTGAGGAATTACCTCATCCTTGTACTTACGAACCATATGTCGTTTTTCCATTGCTTCTCTAAGGGTCATCATAACCTCCTTTACCATAATCCGAAATTTCTCCTGAAAATAGGAATATCACTCATCTTTAGTATAGCTTTTTTCGCCTTATTGTCCAGTGATTCATCAAGGAATGCACTTAATAAAAGCTATTCCGGAAAGGCTTTCCCCGGAAGAAGCATATGCATGATTCTTCCATGGCTTGGGTGCCTAATTCCTTATTCATATCTAAGGGCCACAATAGGATCTTCCTTTGCCGCCTTATTGGCAGGATAGATGCCGAAGAAGATACCCACTATCGCAGAGAAAAGTACCGCAACCAGGATAATTCCCGGGCGAATCACTACGGATAAACCGAAGGCTGTAGCTCCCAAGGACACCAGTCCCATGGCCAGTAACACTCCAATCAATCCTCCCAGGGCGGACAACAGAGCAGATTCCGTTAAAAACTGCACCAAAATATCTCCGGTGCTTGCGCCCAAGGCCTTTCTGATACCGATTTCTCTGGTTCTCTCCGTTACAGACACCAGCATAATATTCATAATACCGATACCGCCTACCAGAAGAGAAATGGCAGCAATACCGCCCACAGCAGCAGAAATTCCCCTCATTACCCCATCTACCTGTTTCATTTCATCCTGAATAGAGGAAATATACCAGTCGGAGGGCTGACGATTTTTTATTTTAGAAAAATAAGCCTTGATTTCCGTATTCAGCTGTTTCATCTCCTGCTCGGACATTCCTGTTTTTCCGTAGTATCGAATCATGGAAAATTCACTGGACTCAGGTGAAAACAAAGTCCAGGGAACAATGCCTTCTCCATTTTTATCATTAGAACCCATTAGTAGCTTTTGAATGGGGCTGATATCTTTCCTGTACACTCCGATAATGCTAAACTCTCGATTTTCTCCCATAATATCGGAGCGAAAATGTTTTCCCGTGACATTTACAGTTCCATAAAGCTTTAAGGCTGTACTTTCTGAAATCAAAATAACTGCTCTTCTTTCCTCCACATCATTAGCGGAAATATATCTTCCGTTTAAAATCTGTACAGGCTGAAGCTTTTGATAGGGAGAATCCACTCCCTCAATATTGGTTTTCAAGCGGTTTAGTCCATTTTTTATATCGATAGAGCCGCTGGACATATTATCCACATAGTCCAAGCGATTGCCAAAGACCTCCTTCATCTTGTAAAGTTCGTCCATGGTGAAAAAATCGCTGTCTCGAATTTCCTCCTGATCCATGTAGGGATTTATCATAATGGCCGCCTGGGTCACACCTACATTTTTATAGAGGTCGGAGAACATTTTCCGCATGGTATCTCCGATGGAAACAATGGAGATTACGGATCCGATTCCGATAATAATGCCCAGCATGGTAAGAATGGAACGAAGCTTATTGGCTCGAAGAGAGCTTAATGCCATTTTCATATTTTCAAGAAGCATGGTTCCCTCCTCTGTACATTCCTTCAAAGATTGCCAAATCTCTTACCGGAGTAGGATTCTCATTTTTAATATCTGAAATCAGTTTTCCGTCTGAAAAGCGAAGCATCCTATCCGTATAGGCGGCAATATTCTCCTCATGGGTAACCACCACTACGGTAGCTCCTGCCTTATGAAGAGCAGAGAACATTTCCATAATTTCAATGGAGCTGGCAGTGTCTAAGTTTCCGGTGGGCTCATCCGCCAAAATCAAAGGCGGTTCATTGGCTAAGGCTCTGGCAATCGCCACCCTCTGCCTTTGTCCTCCGGACATTTCATTGGGTTGATGATGGATTCTGCCGGAAAGGCCTACCTTTTCCAAAAGCATGGCCGCTCTTTCCGACCTTTGCTTTTGAGAACGGATATGGGCGTAAATCATGGGAATTTCCACATTTTTCAAAGCACTCATACGGCTAATCAAATTAAAGCTCTGGAACACGAAGCCGATTTTTTGATTTCTTACCTTATTCAAAGTATTGGGATCCATGGCTGCCACATCTTCTCCGTCCAGAAAGTAATTGCCAAGACTTGGTTTATCCAAACAGCCTAAGATATTCATTAGAGTAGACTTTCCGGAGCCGGACTGTCCCATAATGGCTACAAACTCTCCCCTTTTGATTTTTAAATTAATCTGATTTAATCCCAATACCTTTACCGCACCGGTATCATAGATTTTCACCAGATTTCGTAATTCAATTAAAGTATCTTCCATCTTTTTATCCTGTCTGTACTACGACACCGGCTTCCTCCGGGCTAACGGACTGTGAGCCTTGGGCTGTGGGATCTACGGTTACCGGACTTCCCTCTGTAAGACTGGCATCAGGAGAAAGAATATAATTGCTTCCCTCTTTGAATGCAGAGTCCTCTTTCACAGGTTTTACCTCCATGGAAACATCACTGGTAACTCCGGTAGTTACCGGAACAAAATGCACGGTTCCGTTTACAACAAATGCCATTTTATTGCTTCCGTCTTCCCCGGTCATCACTGCAGAAATAGGTACTACATACACATCCTTAGCTTCGGATAAGAGTAAATCCGCCTTAGCGGTAATACCGGAAAGCAATCCCTTTTTATCTCCGGTAATCTGTACCTTAATCGGAATAACTCTTTCGCTGGTGTTGGCATTTTTCTCTTCTCCTGTGGGAGAAATGGAAGAAACCACTCCTTCCAAAGATTCTCCCCCTAAAATATCCGCCGTAATAGTGGCTTTTTGACCAAGATGTACCTTTCCGATATTGTATTCGGAAACCGCGATACTTAATTCCAGCTGATCCAGATTCTCAACGGTAAAGTCATATTTATTTTCTGTCGGAGTATCTGCAAATTCTCCCACCTTGATGTTCACTCTGGTAATGGTTCCGGCAATAGGCGAAACCAAATCCGCATCGGAAACTTTGCTTTCCGCCTTCTCCAGCTCCTGCTCCGCCGTCTTAATCTGCAAATCATAAGTGTCCGGAACCTGTACTGCTCCCTTTATCACCTTGTAATTTGCCATAGTAGCCTTGGCATCCTTTAAAGCGCTTTCCGCCGCCTCATAGTCACTCTGAGGAATATCTCCGGTAGAGTAAAGACTGGACTTTCTTTGAAAATCCAATTCCGCATTTTTTAAGATTGTTTGATTTTTCTCATATTCCAAACGAAGATTTTTTTCCGCCTCGGTTTTATTGGCCTTTGCCAAATCCAGCTGGGTTTTGGCAGCTTCCAAGGCAGTATTCACATCTGTTTTGTCTAAGCGTGCTAAAACCTGCCCCTTCTCAACCTTATCGCCTTCTTTCACCAGAATTTCCGTTACCTTGGCATGTAAGCCGGAGGTAACCTGTTGGGCATCCGTACCGGACACAGGCCCGGAGAGACTGATTTTTTCCTGTACATCTCCCTTCGTTAAAGCCTGTACACTGACCATGGTTCCCATGGGCTTAGCGGGAAAAAGAAGGCTCTTAGCCACAAATAATACGACTAAAACAAGGACTCCGATCAGAATCCATTTCAACTTTCCCTTTTTCTTCTTTTTGGGGCTTGCTTCCAGCAGTTTATTAATTTCCTGAGAAACATCCTGTCCCTGTTGATTCTCTTCCATTTCTTCTCCTTTAAAATGAAATGCGGTAGCTCTCTCATAAACCTACTTCGCCTTTTACGATTCTTTACCATTAAATCTCATAAATATGAATGAAATGTGAAAAAATAGTCTTTTTTTCTTTTTTTATTATCCTTCTGTTTTTATTTTTCTTCCCTTGGAGTAAACTAAGTAATAAAAAAATGCTTCATAATTCATAATGAGTATCCTGCGCAAATCGTTGGATATCTCGTTAAACAAGAATACTATGTTTATCGGAGTCTCCCTATGGATATTATTAGAAAAGCACTTCCCTATCCTAAAGATTTCTTTTTCCCCTCTTTTCTTCCTGATAAAGAAGAGATTTTATTTTTTGATATCGAAACCACCGGACTTAGTCCGAAAAGTGCCCAGATTTACAGCATCGGCTTGCTCCTTTTTAAAGCTTCGGAAATGGAGATTGTCCAGCTCTTTGCCAACAGTCTTTCAGAGGAAATTGAGGTCTTACAGGGTTTTCAGGAATATTGTAAAGGCAAAACGCAACTTATCAGCTTTAACGGGAAAGCCTTTGATACCCCTTTTTTAGAGAAAAGCTATCATCAATACGGTATAAAATGCCCTATAACAGAACTTCCCCAGCTGGACCTTTTTAAAATGATTCAAAGCAGGAGAAAATTCTATCAGCTCCCCTCCTATAAGCTCAAAGAATGTGAGCGCTTTTTGGGGATTCAAAGGGAGGATATCTATACCGGTGGTGAACTGATCTATGTCTATTTAGAATATCTGGAGCATCCTACAGAGGAAGCAAAGTCTCTTCTGTTGCAACATAACTTTGAAGATTTGCTTTATCTCCCTTCCCTTTTTTCCTTTTTCGCCTACGAAGAGCTGTTCCAAGGAAAGGGAAGCTATTGCCGTGAAAAGTCAGAACTGCTATTGGAGAAAAATAAGCTAAGGCTCTGCTTTCGTTTTAATAAGCAGGATTTACCTTCCAAAACCGAAGAATATGATTGCATGATGGAAAGAAAAGAATCTCCTTGCGGGAGCGTATCGGAGAAAAGCCCTTTCTTTCCCAAAGCAATCTCCCATCGCTTTGAGGGCTTTCAGCTGGAAGTCTCCGGACAGGAGGCTATTTTGGAAATCCCCTTATTTTCCGGGGAAGCAAAGTATTTTTTCAAAAATTTTAAAGACTACGACTATATTCCCGCCAAAGATATGGCACTGCACAAAAGTCTTTCTCAGCTTTATCCTAAAGAGGAGAAGCAAAGGGCAAAGGCTGCTACCGCCTATCAAAAAAAGACAGGCCTCTTTCTTCCTGTCTTTTCTGATGGCTTTCCCAATCTTTTCCAAAAGGAATATAAGGATAAGCAAAACTACATTTCCTTCACTTCGGAACTTTTAGAAAATCACTCTCTAATGGAGGAATATTTCTTAGCCTTTTTGTTGCATTTTTTCTAGTTTTTCATTCACAGAGGCAATTAAGCCCCCCTTATCAATCATTTCCTGCAGGAAGGGAGGAAATACCGCCATGGTATAGGATTTTCCGCTGCTTAGGTTATGAATCTTTCCTTCGGTAAAATCCACCTCTAGCTCTTCTCCTTCTTGAATCTCCTTCGCCGCTTCCGGAGCCTCCACAATGGCCAAGCCGATATTTAAGGCATTTCTAAAGAAGATTCTGGCAAAGCTTTCCGCAATGACACAGGAGATGCCGGAATCCTTTAAAACCTGAGGAGCATGCTCTCTGGAGGATCCACAGCCAAAATTCTTTCCTGCAATCAAAAGGTCGCCCTTTTTAATTTTATCATGAAAATGTTGGTCTATATCCTCCATGGCATGGGTAGCCAGCTCCGCCTTATCTTGAATCGCCAGATATCTTGCCGGGATAATTACGTCCGTATCCACATTATCCCCGTATTTCACACAATGACCCTTAGCTTTTTCCATAACAGCCTCCTATAGTCCTAAATCCGTTGGGGATGCAATATATCCCAAAACCGCCGATGCCATAGCCACCTCCGGAGAAGCAAGGTAAATCTCCGAGCTGGCATCTCCCATTCTTCCCACAAAGTTTCTGTTGGTGGTGGAAATACAACGCTCATTGGGAGCCAAAATTCCCATATAGCCTCCAAGGCAAGGACCGCAGGTAGGGGTACTTACTACAGCTCCCGCCTCGATTAAATCCTTAATATAGCCCTTCTCCATAGCCTCCAGATAAATCTTCTGGGTTGCAGGAATCACGATGCAACGAACGTTTTCCGCAATCTTTCTTCCCTTGGCAATCTCAGCAGCCACCTTGATATCGGAAAGTCTGCCGTTGGTACAGGAACCGATGACCGCCTGATCAATGGTAATCTTGTCAAAGCTGCCGATTTCATGGGTATTTTCCGGCAAATGGGGAAAAGCCACAGTGGACTTAAGGCTAGAAAGGTCAATCTCAATGACTCTGTCATATTCCGCATCCTCATCCGCCTCGTAAATATGGTATTCCTTATTGGAATGAGCCTTAATATACTCCAGTGTCTTCTCATCCACCGGGAAAATGCCGTTCTTTCCACCGGCTTCGATGGCCATATTACAGATGGCAAAGCGATCGTCCATAGAAAGAGAAGCCACACCCTCTCCGGTAAACTCAATGGACTCGTAAAGGGCTCC
>CALIEL010000033.1 GCA_938022235.1 Oribacterium parvum | reverse complement strand
AGTTCACTCTGGAAGCATTGGCCAGCAAACCGGGCTTTGCCTGGATGCAAAAGCTTGGCTCCAATATGATTTCCATGTTTATCGTATTTGCTTTGCTGTACTGGGTGGGAATGGCCAGAATCGTCCGTTCTCAGATTATGGTTTTAAAGCAGAGTGAGTATGTTACCGCGGCAAAGGCTTTGGGTGCAGGATCCGGTAGAATTATCTTTAAGCATTTGATTGTTAACTGTATCGGTACCCTGATTGTAACCACTACCTTACAGATTCCCAGTTCCATTTTTACCGAGTCCTTCCTTTCCTTTTTAGGACTGGGTGTACAGGCACCGATGCCATCTTTGGGATCTTTGGCCAGTGCCGCTTTAAACGGATTTCAAACCTATCCGGAAAAACTTTTTGCCCCGGCTTTCTTGATTTTTATTATCATTTTAAGCTTTAACCTTTTGGGAGATGGCCTGCGTGATGCCTTTGATCCGAAATTGAAACAGCAGTAAGGAGGAAAATATGTCCGGTCAATATCTTGTGGATATTCAAGAAGAGCGTTTATCCTTCTTTACTCCGGCGGGAGAGGTAAAGGCTTTAAATAACGTTACCCTGCAAATGCGAGAGGGAGAAGTTTTAGGAATTGTTGGAGAATCCGGTTCCGGAAAATCCGTTACCGCCTACTCCATTATGGGACTTACCGCCCAGAATGGTAAGATTGTGGGAGGCTCGGTAGAGTTTAATGGTCATAAAATCCATGAAATGAGTGAAAAGGAGCTTCGGAAGATTCGGGGAAATGAGGTCAGCATTATTTTCCAGGATCCCATGACCTCTTTAAACCCGGTATGGACTGTGGGAAATCAGATTGCGGAAGCGGTTTCCCTTCATACGGATAAAAAGGGAAGAGCGGCTATGGAGAGAGCCAAGGAGCTTTTGGAATTGGTTGGCATTAATGAGCCGGAGAAGCGATTAAAGCAGTATCCCCATGAGCTTTCAGGAGGTATGCGGCAAAGAGTAATGATTGCCATCGCCTTAGCCTGTGAACCCAAGCTTTTAATTGCGGATGAGCCTACTACGGCCTTGGACGTAACTATTCAGGCACAGATTTTAGAGCTGATGCAGGAATTAAAACAAAAATTAGGTATGGGCATTATTATGATTACCCATGACCTGGGTGTGGTTGCCTCCATGTGCGACTATATTGCGGTGATGTATGCCGGAGAAATCGTGGAATACGGAACAACGGATGATATTTTCTATAATCCGAAGCATGAATACACCAAGGGACTGCTGCGTTCCATTCCCAAGTTCCATGAGCATGATTATTCCAAACTGGTACCTATCGAAGGACAGCCGGTGGATCTTCTGAATCCCCCAAAGGGTTGCGGCTTTGCGCCAAGATGCAGTAACTGTATGAAGCTTTGTCTAACCCATAAGCCGGAGAAGAATCAGTATGAGGGTGTGCATTATGCCAGATGTTTTATGCAACAGAAGGAAGACTTTTTGAAGGAAAGGGGGGAAGCGTAAATGCCGGAGCGTTTATTAGAGGTAAGTCACTTAAAGCAGTATTTTCCTGTGGCAGGAAGCAATAAGGTGGTTAAGGCTGTGGATGATGTTTCCTTCTTTATCAATAAGGGAGAAACCTTTGGTCTGGTAGGAGAGTCCGGCTGCGGCAAAACTACAACAGGCCGTTCTATCCTTCGTTTAACAGAGCCTACCGGCGGAAGTATCACTTATGGCGGAGAAGTCATCTTTGATGCGGAAAAGAAAATCAAGAAGAATATGCTTCCCTACAGAAGGAAGATGCAGATTGTTTTCCAAGACCCTTACGCATCTTTGGATCCCAGAATGACTGTAGAGGATATTGTTGGAGAAGCTATTGATATTCACAAGCTTTGTGCTTCCAAGGCGGAGAGAAGAGAGAAGATTTTATCTTTATTGTCAAAGGTAGGACTGAATTCGGAGCATGCCAACCGTTATCCCCATGAGTTCTCCGGAGGACAGCGGCAAAGAATCGGGATTGCAAGAGCTTTAGCAGTGGATCCTGAATTTATTGTTTGTGATGAGCCGGTTTCTGCTTTGGACGTGTCCATCCAGGCTCAGGTGGTGAATATGTTTGAGGATTTGCAAGAGGAGCTGGGATTGACCTATCTCTTCATCGCCCATGATTTATCTATCGTAAATCATATTTCCTCCAGAATCGGGGTAATGTATCTGGGACATTTGGTGGAGCTGGCGGATAGCGATACCATCACCTTCCATTCACTGCATCCTTATACCAAGTCCTTAATTTCTGCGGTTCCCATTGCAGATCCTAAGGTGGCCAGAGCATCCCATAGAATTATTCTTTCGGGAGATGTTCCCTCCCCGGTAAATCCGCCATCAGGTTGTCCCTTCCGCACCCGTTGTCCCTATGCAGACGGTTTATGTGCGGAGAAGAAGCCGGAATTTAAAGAGGTGGAAAGCGGACATTTTGCAGCCTGTCATCATTTGGACAGGGTGAATTAAGAGATAAAGCCATACTGTCATAATAGGAATAACAGTAAGGTGGGGTGTTTAATCCTGTTGCAATACATGAGGTTTAGGAGTGATTCAAAAGCTTATGAGCAAAGAATAGGCTCCTTCCTATATAGACACTATGACCAATATTTTAGAAGGGAGAAATTTATGAGAAAAGCAAAGTACCTACTTCCCATTGCGGCTTTGAGTTTGGCCTTTTTGGTTTCCTGTGGCGGAGCCGATAAGAGCAAACAGGAATCTAAGGGGGAAAGCGGCAGTCAGGCTGCTGAGGCTTCTGAAGCTTCCGCAGGTGGAGAACTTAATGTTCAGGTTGGTTCTTCTCCGGAAACCATGGATCCTGCTTTAAACTCTGCATCCGATGGAGCCACCTATATTCTGCATGCCTTTACCGGTCTGCTCAGTATAGACAAGAATTCCGATGTTGTGCCCGGACTTGCGGAAAAATGGGAACATTCCGATGACGGACTTACTTGGACTTTTCATCTTCGTCCCGACTTAAAGTGGTCTGACGGAACGGATTTAACGGCAGAGGACTTCGTATATAGCTGGAAGCGCTTGGCAGATCCCGCCTTGGCAGCTCCCTACGGCTATGATTTACTAAGTGTGGTGGCAGGTTATGAAGAGGCTTCCAACGGAAATCTGGCTGCTTTACAGGTTTCTGCACCGGACAAGGATACCTTTGTGGTAAAGCTGAGTAGCCCCTGTACCTTC
>CALIEL010000032.1 GCA_938022235.1 Oribacterium parvum | reverse complement strand
AACTGCGATTCTCTTGTTTTTCGCAAGTACCGACGGGCTCAGACTACCCCTCATTCAGACCTATATTGCCGAAAATCTCTTTATATTTTGATTTTTTGTAGCTCCTTTTTGCTTTAAGGAAGGTATTTCTGTACTTCTTCCTTCATCGCCGTCCATTTCTTTTCCATATCTTTTACCAGGGCAATCTGTGTTCTGGCACGATCCAGGTTATGTCCCGGTCTTTTTACATGGAAATAGCTGTCTCCCTGTAAATAATCGGTGAGGAAGCGCATTCCGCATTCTAAAGTCATGATTTTTGCGCCTTCCGGTAGGGAAAGAATCTCTTTCTCCCAAAGGGAGCCTTCGCAGGCCTCTAAAAAGCCCTTGGTATAGAGGGAAAAGAGGGGAAGAGACAGAGAAATTTTGCTCAAATCCTCTTCGTCCTCTGCCCCGGTATTGGCACCAAAGCGGATGGCATCTCCAAAATCAAAGATGGAAAGTCCCGGCATGACGGTATCCAAGTCAATGATGCAAAGAGCCTTTTCCGTATTGGCATCAAAGAGTACATTGTTTAACTTGGTATCGTTGTGGCTTACCCGTAGCGGCAATTCTCCCTTTTTCAAAAGCGCCAAAGCATAGGACAAGTCTTTCTCATGGGAGAGGAAAAATTGAATTTCCTCTTCACAATCTTTTTTTCTATCGAATTTATCCTCTTCTACAGCCTTCAGAAAATGCTGAAAACGCTGTGGGCTGTCATGGAAGTGGGGGATGGTCTCATGTAATTTTTCTGCGGGAAAGTCTGAAAGAAGCTTTTGAAAATGCCCAAAGGCATAGGCGCTTTCATAAAAGTGCTCCGGTTTTTCCACAAGGTCAAAGGCCTTACAGTCGGTAATATAGAGATACATTCGGAAAAAATTCTTCTTCTCGTCTTCGTAATAAAGATTTCCGTCCTTAGTTTTGATAATCTGCAAGCTTTCCCGTTCCGGATTTCCGCCTTGCTTTTTGATTTCTTCCGTCATAAAGCGGCAGACAAGGTCTACATTTTCCATCAGTTCCCTGGGCTTTGTGAAGATTTCACTGTTGATTCGTTGCAGAATATAGTTTCTGCCGGCTTCCACCAAAAAGGTATCATTGATATGCCCCGAACCGTAAGGGCTACAGGATTTTACCTCTCCCTCCAAAGTGAATTGGGAAAGGGCATTTTGCAATTCTTCGTTTGTTAATTTGTTTTTCATAGGACTTCCTTTTCAAAAAATAGCATGAGGAAAAAACTGCAGCTGTGCGCTGCAAGTATTTCCTTTTTTATCCCTTTACACCGCCTCCGGTTACTCCGGCAATAATTCGCTCGGAAAGGAAGAGGTAGAGTACAAAGGTGGGTAAGAAGACAATGATGACAGAGGCAAACATCCCTGCCCAGTCTCCGGTATATTTCATGGAGTTAATCATGGAGTAGAGTCCAACCGCCACAGAACGCACCTGGTCGGAGTTTCCGAAAATCAGGGAAATGAAGTACTCGTTCCAGACATTGATAAAGTTGAAAATGCTGACAGTGATAATGCCCGGTTGTGCCATAGGCAGCATAATCTGCCAAAAGCATTTTCCGGGAGGACAACCGTCAATGGCGGCAGCCTCTTCAAAGGCTCTGGAAATATTGGCAAAAAATCCCATCAGGAAAATCGTGGTGTAAGGTACATTGATGCCCACATAGAGGAAAATCAGGGTGAGTTTGTTGGGAATTACATGATTCAAAATGTCCAGTCCTGCCACCATGGCAAAGAGAGGAAGGACAATCATTACTACCGGTACACCCATGGAGGCCACAAAGGCATTTTGCATGAGCTGATTTCCCCTAAAGGAAAAGCGGGAGAGGGCATAGGCTGCCGGGGCACAGACTACAACCAAAAGAAAAACGGAGCTCAGAGAATAAAAGAGAGAGTTAAAAAAGATGGTGGATACATCGGAATTGACCCAGGCCTTTTCATAATTCTCCCAGTGAAAACCGGAGGCAAGCAATTTATTGGCAAAGATTTCCTTGGTGGTGGAAAAGCTGGCCAAAACCACCCAGCCCAGCAAAATCACGGTGAAGAAAATCCAAATCAAAAGCAGCAGATAAGCAGGGGCTAAACGCAGCTCTTTCTGCCAGCGTATGGGTTCTCTATAAGTTTTTTCTTTGGAAAAGAATGACATACTGTTTCTCCTTCTTGTTTACGTTCCTATTCTATCTTTTATACAGACAAGCTTTACGGACTTTTGAAAAAATGATTTGGACATCCTGGATTTAGGAATAAGATTTTTTATAACGGAAAATACTTTAGAATCTTAGCGATAGTATTTTCAGCAAATCTAGAACTCCAAATCCTTGTCCCGGAAAAGGCGGTTACAAAGCTGTAAGATTAGGACTACGCAAAGGCTTAAGCAAACCCCTACTGCGGCTCCGATTCCCGCATTTCGCTCCGTAACACTGTTTCCCGCTCCGAAAATCTGCATATACATATAGACCATAGGAGTAATGGTCTGGGTGTCCGCCGTTACCGTGGAGAAAAGCTGGGACCAGACGAAGAAGCCTACGCTGCTGACAGACCACATGGTGATATTGGTATGGAACATTCCCTTTAAAAGAGGAAGGGTAATGTGTCGGAATTGCTGGAGTCTATTGGCGCCGTCTAAGGTGGCAGCTTCAAAGTAGTCTCCGCTGATTCTCTCGATACCGCTGGCAAAAATCAGCATATGATAGCCCACCATACCGAAGCAATAGGCAATCAAAAGAGCCATAAACTTATGGTCATTGCTGAGCCACTGGATTTTGGCCAGTTTATCCAGATGAAGCATGGTGAAAAAGCTCTTCAGTAAGCCGAATTTTGGACTGTAAACATACTGGAGCCACATGGTGGCTAAGGCTACCGCAGAAACAATATTGGGAAGATAAATCATGGCACGGAAAAAGCTTTTGCCACGAATGCCGGAGGTTATAATTACGGCAAAAAGAAGGGAAAGGCTGAGCACCAGGATTCCCCCTAAAGCCCAAATCCGGAAGAGATTTCCCATAGAAATCCGGAAAAGGGTGGTGCTTAATAGCTTTTGATAGTTTTCCAATCCCACAAATTGCCATTTTGAAAAGGTATCCGTTACCCCGTCGATCTTAAAGAAACTCATACACAAGGTTCTCAGGATGGGATAAAGAAACACCAAAAGAAAGAGAATTGCCGCAGGACTGACAAAGGCAAATAGTATAGCAGAATTCTTTTTCACTGTAGCCTCCTAAAAAATTGGCTGTGAAAAAAGAAGTTTTAGGGCATTTCCCTCCCCGGATTAGAGGAGGGCCCTGATTTCCTTTTTTCACAGCGTCAAATGTCGTTTTACTATTTCATTACTTCTGTAAATTCTTTACAAACTCTTCAGCAGTGATGCTACCGCCGCAAAGCTTTGTGAAGTTCTCCTTTAAAATCGGAGTCATATCCGCATTATCTTCTGCGGAAGCTGCCCATGGATAACGAGTCTTTAAGCTCTCCATAACAGGCTTTACAGAGGATAAAATCTCAGGCCATTCCTTATTGTCGCTGTCTGCAGGAATTCCCAAAGACATCTCGGAAAGCTTCTGGTCGTACTTACCCTTGGTGAAGTAGGTGATTAACTTGAATGCATCTTCAGCATGCTTGGAATTCTTGTTGATTGCCAATACCTGTGCTCCGAAGTTTGCCGCTTCAACGCCATCTACTCCATTTTCTACTGCAGGATAGCTAAAGCATCCCCACTGGAAGTTGTCGCCGGCAATGTCTTTCACTTCGTTTGGAAGCCAAGAACCGTTTAAGTAGATTGCAGCAGTTCCTGCAGCCAATTCCTGGTTTTGTCCTGCCGGCCAAACATTGGAGGCAATGCTCTCGGAGAAATAGCCCTTCTTAGCAAAGTCTTCATAAGCCTTAGCTACTGCAAGAACGGAAGGATCATCCCATTTTCCGTCCTTCACAATCTGAGAGGCCTTCTCATAGCCGTTGATTCTGGACAGGTGGTATCCGAAGCTACTTAAGATATAAGCGTCATCACTGGTGATAGGAGCATAGCCCTTCTCCTTGATTAAAGCACAAGCCTTATCCAGCTCTTCCCAGGTCTTTGGTACTTCCTTAATGCCTGCTTCATCGAAGATTGCCTTATTGTAGAAGAAAGCAAATACATTTGGCTGGTAAGGTATAGACTTTAAAGTTCCTCCGCCGACTTCTCTACAAGCCGCGATAAGGCCGGCATTTGCAGTCTTTTCGTAGTCATTTGCCTTTGCCAATTCTTCTAAATCTAAAAGATAAGCAGACCAGGTCTTGTTTACACGGTCGATATCCTCATCGAAAAGGTCAATGTTGGTTCCGGCATCAAGTGCGGGCTGTAATCCTTCACGGATTCCGGTTCTTCCCTTAAACTGCACATCTACGGCAATGCCGGTATCCTTGGTGAAAGCATCAATGGCTTCTTTCAAAGCCTGTCCCTGTGGCTCTGTAGCCTCCCACATGGACCAGTATACTAATCCGTCTCCACTCTGTGCGGAAGCATCAGCCTTTGCAGCTTCACTACCTGCATCAGCCTTGCTTTCGCCCTTTTCATCTTTTGCACTTTCCTTTGCTTGGCTGCCGCCGCATGCTGTAAGCGCAAGGGCTAAGGATGCCATTACGGCGATGGGGTACAATAATTTTCTTTTCATTTTTTCCTCCGTTTTCCGGAAAAATCCCTTGCTTACTGTAGGGGATTTCCTCTTTTTGTTCTGCTTCTTCTTATTTTTTATGAATTATATAGAAGAAACAAAAAGATGTGTTATTTTTTTCTAAGTATAGGGAGAATTTCCTAAATAATCTTTATACGATTGTGTAAAGCATTTGTCCTTTTGGCTGCGTGCTGTCCCGGCTTATCATGTTATGTACTTTTCTGCTTTATTTTTTGTTATTCTTTTACGTATATAGTTTACAGTTTTTCTGCCCTATGCCACTGCATTTCCCCGGCTTCCAAATGGATTTCCTGTAGCCTTCCCTTTCCGTCATAATAGCCGGTATCTTGAGGCTCTTGACTATTGTTTAAAACTGCAAGCAGTCCCTTTTCCGGATAGGCATGAACTTCACAGCTCGGGTTTGTGGCCTGGTAGAGAGCGTATTCATTTTCCTTACCGCAGCTATATAAAAGAGCCCGTAAAAGAAGTCTGGTATTTTTCGGAGAGTAGGGAAGTCCTGCCATATAGATGCCTCGACCCTTTCCGAAAGTATGGGAAGAAAGGTGCACAGAACCGTCGCTGTATTCCAAAATCTCTGTATCTTTATCCGTTGCGTAAATGTTTTTCTTACTCTCCCCAAAGGAAAGCTCTTCTTTGAAGAAGTCTTCCAATAGGAAGTGAGCAGTTTTTTCCGTTTTAAAATACTTGTCTGTAGAAAGGCTGAAGCCCAGCTCTTTCTCTACACCGAGGACATCGGAAAGCTGGAAGAAGCTGCCTTGATACTGTGTAGCACAGGGTTCTCCTACACCGATAAAACCGCCGCCATCATAGACGAATTGCCGTAGCATGGTGCAAAGCCTTTCATTTTGCCAGATTTCACCACCGGACCAGGAGGTACCTGCATCACCCGCATTCAGGATGACATCAATGTCTTTTGGGATACCATTTTCCAAAAAATCGGTAAAGGAGAGGAATTCCACCTCCACCGCCATACCGGACAGGGCTTCCAATATACCGAAATAGCTGTAAATCTGCTGATAATACAGGGCGTGAGCCACCATGTAAGCCTGCCAGGAACGAATTTTTCCCCAGGCATTCAGGATGGCCACCTTACATTTGTTGTAGGCCTTCTGCCCCTTTACTTCCTGATGAATTTCTCTAAATTCCTCCGCCACCTTTTCCATGGTGTCCAAAAAGGCGGGGAATTTGTAGGCCAGGCTTAAATACCCGCCGTAACCGATGCGGTCAATGGGACTTCTGAAAATTGCCCGTCTTGCACTGATCCAGTTTTCTATTGCTTCCTTTTCAGGATGCATACCGGGGGAGAAGCTGTCCGGGAAGAAGTAAGGAAGGAAACGGCCTTCGGTATAACGGACTCCGGGAATGTCGGAAATCAGACGAAGAGTGGCCCCTCCTCCCACACTTCCCACCACGCTGTCTAAGCCGATGGAGGGAAAATATTTTACGTAGGGCTCTGTGCCGATCCAGTTATCTCCCAGGAACATCATGGCTTCTCTGCCTTCCTTATGGCAAAGCTCCACCAGCTCCTTGGCTTCCTTTGCCACAAAGCGTTGAATAAAATCCATGTAATCCAGATAAGCCTTGCCGGGAATGCGGAAGGTGCTGTTAAAATATCCCTCATCTACCAAATCCTCCGGCCGAAGAGCATAGCCATACTCCTTTTCAAAGGCCTCTAAAGCATCTGTGGAAACGGTGTTTCCATAGCCAAACCAGTCCACATATTTTTCCTTTTCTTCATGATTGAAGAGAAGGGTAAAATGGTAGAAAAATGTGGTGAAGCGCACCACATCCGTATCCGGATGCTCTGCCAGCCACTGGCTGAGACAGGATTTAGCGAAGGCCTTACTGTGGGGCTTCCGAATGTCAAAAGGGATATCTCCGGGCTTATCTCCCCATTGGTTGGTAATGTGGTTATAAAGTTCTGTGGGGTCCCAAAGGGCATAGGCCAAAAAGCTCAGGGTATAACGATGGAAGGGAATAGCGTTTTCCAGAATCAGGAGATACTGATTTCCCTCCTCCGTCTTTTCCGTTTTTAAACTCCAAAGGGAGGGCTCTACCACTTCCCCTGTACTACGGTCTATAAGCTCCCACCATTTTTTCGGATCATGGTCAAAGTCCGGACTTACCTGCTTTGGAAAGAAGCCTTCCATATAGGGGATTTCCAAGTGGGAGGAATAGGCGGTTAGAGGCTTTGACATCAGGTAAAATTGCTGACACTCCTCCGGATGCTTTTCGGCAAATTCATTGTGCCCTCTGGCTACAAAATAGGTGCTGTAAATTTTTACCGGCAGGGTTTTGCTCTTTGGATCCAAATGGGTGCCGTCACTGTCTCTGATGGCATCCGCTCCTAAACGCTCCACCAGTTCCTTGGTTTCTTCAAAAAAATTCTCTTCTCCGGGGAGGGTTAATTGTCCTGTTCTTTTTCCCATAATGCTGCTCCTCTGTATAATTTCTAAATCTACTCCGTATTTTAGTGCAAAAAGCATAAAAAATGGGAATATATATTTGCATGATTGGCGATTTAATTGGTATAATCGAATAGTATAGCGGTGATAGACGACATAAGGGGGAAAGGCAAGTTTGGGGAGGTAAGAATGGATTACGAAAGTGTGTATTTACAGGATTCTATAGAGATTCAGGAACTGGTTTCTCTTCATTATTTTCAATACCATAAAGATTTTGCTTTTCCCGGAGAGGCGCATCCTTTTTGGGAGTTTGTTTGCGTGGATTCCGGAGAAATCACCGCTATTGCCGGGGAGAAGGAGATTCCGCTCAAAAAGGGAGAGATTTTATTCCATGAACCCAATGAGTTTCATAATGTCTTAACCAACGGAAAAAGTGCCCCAAGCCTTGTGGTCATCAGTTTTTACTGTCATAGTCCGGCTCTTTGGCATTTTCGCAGAAAATGTCTTTCGGTTACGGAGCAGGAAAAGCGGACTTTATCGAAAATCATTCAGGAAGGCAGCAATGTTTTCAGCGGAAGAATGGATCAGCCGTACCAGAAGAAGCTGCTTTTTTCTTCTGAGCAGAACTTCGGCGGGCAACAGTTGATTCGGCAGTATTTGGCGGAGTTTTTGATTTCCCTGTACAGAAGATATTTTTCTTTGCCCTTGCCGGGGAGAAGTACGGAGTATTTTGTGGAAAAGGGAAATCGAAAACGGGAGCTTTATAACAGTGTGGTGGAGTATCTGGAAAGAAGACTGCAGGATAAGCTGACGATTGAAGAGATTTGCAGAGATATGCTTTTGGGACGCTCCCATTTGCAAAAGCTCTTTCAGGAGGTGGGAAGCATGGGGGTGATGGAGCTCTTCCATAAAATGAAGGTGGATACTGCAAAGCGGATGATTCGAGAGGGACAGCTAAACTTCACCCAGATTGCGGACCAGCTGGGCTATTCCTCCATTCATTATTTTTCCCGGCAGTTTAAAAAGGAATGTGATATGTCTCCCTCGGAATATGCCCAGTCTATCCGGTCTTTGGCGGAGGAAGCATAAGAGGCAGACAGATAAAGGTATACAGAAGAGAGATATCAGCTTCAGGAGAGCCGATAGGCTCTCTTTTTCAATGAGGGAAATCATACAAATACATATTTAAATTTCCTATAATTATGGCGAATTATAAGTTTTCAGAATTTGTCATGCTATACATTTTCGTTTATCCTATGAAAAGAAAAATATTCTTTTTGCCACGAATTTTAAGGCTTGTATAGAGGAAAGTGGATAGCGCAATGTTTGATGTTTCTTATTTTTTTTCTGTAATTCCGAAGATTTTCATGAAGGTTCCCATAACCCTGGAAATCGCTTTAATCGCAACATTTTTCTCCCTGATTTTAGGCATCTTGATTGCCGTTATTTCTTATTATCAGGTTCCGATTTTAAATCCCTTATGTAAATTTTTGGTTTCCTTTATGCGGGGAACCCCCATTGTTGCCCAGCTGTATTTCTTTTACTTCGGCTTGGCGGTTTACAGTGTCTTGGTAAGAGATATGACACCGATTTCCGCTGTGGCCTTCGTGCTGAGTGTCAATGTTGGAGCATTTATGTCAGAAAGCATCCGAGGAGCCCTGATGTCTGTGGAAGAAGGACAGAAAGAAGCGGCTCTGTCTTTAGGGATGACTCACTTTCAGGTGGTATACCGCATTGTCTTGCCCCAGGCAATTCGTGTGGCTATACCACCCCTCTTTAATGACTTTATCAATCTGATCAAATCCAGTTCCCTAGCCTTTATGCTGGGGGTTCCAGATATTATGGGAGCAGCCAGAACGGAAGGTTCCCAAAGTTACCGATACTTTGAAGTCTACGGGGCGGTGATGCTGGTGTACTGGGTTGTAATCAGTTTCTTTGATTTTTTCCGGAAAATAGTGGAGAAGCGACTGAAGGAAGCTTACTAGAAAATCAAAGAAAACTTGGCTATCGCTTAAAAGGCGAAACTTTTGTATAGGGAGGAAGAAAAATGAAGAAAAAGAATTTATGGATTGCCTTGGCTTTGGCTGCATTGGCACTGAATGCCTGCGGAGGAGCGAAGACCGCAACAACTGCGGCAGGAACAGAGAAAGCAAGTGAGAAGGCTAAGGAGGCTGCTTCTGAGAAAGCTACGGAGAAGGCAGGAGAAAGTGAGAAAGCTACAGAGAAGGCTGATGGCGACAGTGCCAAGGTGGAAATCACCAAGGGAAGAACTGTTCATGTGGCGACCAGCGGTGGGGGAGAGCCCTACAGCTTGATTGATGACAAGGGTAACTGGACCGGTATTGATGCGGAAATCTGGAAAGAAATTGGTAACAGAACCGGTTGGACCATTGATGTTATGCAGGCTACCGGCTCCGGAGCAACCTTCGGACAGGTGGATGCGAAGAGAGCGGATGTAGCGGCAAACTGTTATGCGGTAAATGCAGACAGAGTGCAGAAGTATTTGGTTTCCGTACCTTACTACGGAGATGCACAGTGCGTAGTGGTTAAGGAAGACAGTGCCATTAAGACCTTTGATGATTTAAAGGGTAAGAAGGTTGGTGTATTAAACGGACAGGCTGCTCAACAAACCATTGAAAGAATGGGACAGGAAAAGGGCTTTACCGTAACCCTGTATGAGGGAGAGAACGGTTCCGCAGGCTATCAGGATGTTCTTTTAGGCAGACTGGATGCCTTTGCATCCACGGACTCCGCAGTCTATAAGTGGGAAAATGCCAGCAACAATAAGCTTCGTTTCTTAGACGAGCGTCTTTATGCAAACGACGTTGCTTACTACTTTGCCAAGACTGATGAGGGGAAGGCTTTAAGAAATGAGGTAAATGTGGTTCTTTCCGAGATGCTGGAGGATGGAACCGTGGCGAAGATTGTAGAGAAATATATGTATTCCGACATGACCAAGAATATTATTCCTTACAATGAACTTGGATTTACTGTGGAGTAAGCAATAAGTAAAAGAGCAAGGTATCAAAAGAGCAAAGTATCAAAAGAGCAAAGTAATAAAAGAGTTAAAGCAGAATAGCATGCAACAAGCAGTTTGTAGAGCCTATAGAGCATATGTATAGCAGTAGGGAGGACAATCCGTGGAGAAAGAAGTACTTATAGAAATCGAACATTTGTCCAAAAGCTTTCCGGGAGGCACAGAGGTTTTAAAGGATATTTCCTTAGAGATTCATAAAGGGGATATTGTAGCCATCATTGGTCCCTCAGGAACGGGAAAGTCCACCCTGCTTCGTTGCTTAAATTACCTTACAGTACCAAGCGAAGGAAAGATTCGCATCGGAGAATGTACGGTGGATGCAAAGTCCCATACAAAGGAAGAGGTATACGCTTTACGGCGGAAATCTTCCATGGTTTTTCAGCAGTTCAACCTTTTCAAGAATAAAACTGCCTTGGAAAATGTTATGGAAGCCTTAACGAAGGTGCAAAAGATGCCCAAAGCTGAGGCGGAAGAAATTTCCAAGCGACTTTTAGAGCAAGTAGGGATGGGGGATAGAATGGACTTCTATCCGTCCAAGCTGTCCGGAGGACAGCAGCAAAGAGTGGGAATTGCCAGGGCATTGGCGGTGAATCCGGAGGTGATTTTATTTGACGAACCCACCTCCGCCTTGGATCCTGAGTGGGTAAAAGAAGTTTTAGCCACCATACAGGAAGTAGCGAAGGAAGGGCGTACCATGATTATCGTCACCCATGAAATTTCCTTTGCCAGACAGGTGGCCAACCGGATTTTATTTATGGAAGAAGGAAAGATTCAGGTGGATGCCCCGCCGGAGGAGTTTTTTTCCGATACCAAACAGGAAAGGTTACAACAGTTTCTCTCCTTTGTCAGGAGGGAAGAGGAGCTGTAGCACAATATTTTTTACTTGCGTCTATTTGGAAAGGAGCTAAACATGCAACTTGTACAGGAATTACCGGAGATTTTTGAGAGCTTTGCGGAGCAGAGAAAGAAGTCCTTCTTAATGGTAAAGGAATGGAAGGATCAGGGGAAGCCTATTGTAGGATCCTATTGTACTTATTTTCCGAAGGAAATCGCCATGGCAGCAGGAGCAGCCAGCGTGTCTCTCTGTTCTACTTCCGATGAAACCATTGCAGAGGCGGAGAAGGATCTTCCCAAGAATCTTTGTCCTTTGATTAAGTCCAGTTACGGCTTTGCCAAAACCGATAAGTGTCCCTTCTTCTATTTTTCTGATGTGGTTGTGGGAGAAAGTACCTGTGACGGAAAGAAGAAAATGTATGAACTGATGAGCGAGTTCAAGGATGTTTTCTTCCTGCGCCTGCCCCACGAGCAGACAGAGGCGGCGGTTCAGCTTTATCGTAACGAGATTATCCGCTTAAAGGATTATCTTTCCGAGAAGTTCCAGGTGGAAATTACCGATGAGATGGTAAGAGAAGCTACCAGAGTCAATAACCGGGCAAATCAGGCATTAAAGGATTTCTACGGATTAATGAAGCATGACCCCACACCGATTTCCGGTTATGATGTCTTTAAGGTGCTCTACGGCTCCACCTTTAAGTTTGACAGAGCGGCATTGGCTGAGGAAGTAATTGCCCTGAAGCAGAAGACCGAAGAGGAATATAAGGCAGGTAAGCATTTTGAAAAGCGCCCCCGTATCTTAATTACCGGCTGTCCTATCGGAGGAGCAACAGAGAAGGTGATTCGTGCCGTTGAAGAAAATGGCGGTGTGGTTGTAGGCTACGAGAACTGCACAGGAGAAAAGGCTATCGGAATTCAGGTGGATGAAAATGCTGAAGATATCTATGAGGCAATTTCCAGAAGATACTTGGCTATCGGTTGCTCCGTTATGACTCCAAACCACAATCGTTTTAAGAGCTTGGATGAGATGATTACGGAATATCATGCTGACGGCGTTTTGGATATGACCTTGCAGGCTTGCCACACCTATGCTATTGAGACCAATAAGATTCGTCGTTTTGTGAATGAAGAAAAGGGTATTCCTTACCTTAACGTGGAGACTGACTACTCTCAGTCTGATGTGGGACAGTTAAATACCCGTGTGGCAGCATTTATCGAGATGCTGTAATTCCTTTTTGGATATAGTATAGGAAAGGGAAGATGGAGAGAAAATATTTAGGAATTGATATAGGCTCCACAGCAGGAAAGGCGGTGGTTTTAGACGGAAAAGGGGAGATTCTTCAAGCCTTTTCCGTGCCTACCGGCTGGAGTAGCTTTGAAGCCTTAAAGTCCATTGGAGAACGATTGAAAGAGCCAATGGATGAAGAGCACTATGCCTGTATTGCCACAGGTTACGGCAGAAATGCGGTGGCCTTCGCAGGAAAAACCATGACGGAAATCACTTGCCATGCCAAAGGAGCCATGGCTCTTTTTGGTAATGAGGCCATGAACGTGATTGATGTGGGCGGTCAGGATACCAAGGTGATTACCTGTAAGGGGAGAACCGTGGAAGAGTTTTTTATGAATGACAAATGCTCTGCAGGAACAGGGAAGTTTTTGGAGGTTATGGCAAACCGTTTAAACATTTCCATGGAGGAATTGAATTCTCTTGCCAAGGAGCATACCGAAGAAGTAAAAATCAGCTCCATGTGTACGGTTTTTGCGGAATCAGAGGTGATTTCCT
Organism: Oribacterium parvum; assembly: GCA_938022235.1. GTDB lineage: Bacteria > Bacillota > Clostridia > Lachnospirales > Lachnospiraceae > Oribacterium > Oribacterium parvum_A. Next base: position 4,169 of record CALIEL010000032.1, on the reverse strand, counting down.
TAGTGGGACAGGGAATTGAACGAGCCAACATTGCTTACGGCATTCTGCAATCCGTTGCCGGAAAGGTCGTGCAAATGTTGGGAAGACTCAGGGATCAAAGCCCGGAGGTCTATCTTACCGGAGGGCTTTGTGAAGCGGCCTATTTTCAGGAGATTTTATCGGAAAAAATCGGAAAGCCCATTCATTCCCATAAAAATGCCCGCTATGCCGGAGCCCTTGGGGCTGCGGTTTTAGCCAAGGAACAGGTGGAAAAGGGCAGAATGTAAGTCCGGATAATTTGCCGAATTAGCAATACAAGAAGTGCAGTATGAAATTGCTTGGGATATTGGCATTCAAGCCTACGGCAGAAAAATGGATCAAAGAGGCAAATCATGTACAATTTTGATGAAATCATTGACAGACGACACACCAACGCCCTGAATACGGACGGCTTTCGCCAGTATATTTTCCATGATGACGGAAGTATGAGCTTTCCCTATAAGGATGAGGAATTTATCCGTATGTGGGTGGCAGATATGGAATTTGCTACGCCGGATGTGGTTATCGAAGGGATAGAAGAACGGCTGAAAAGAAGGATTTTCGGCTATACCAGAGTTTTTGAACCGGACTACTATGAAGCCTTCCTTTCCTGGTGTCAAAGAAGATACGGATTCAGCTTTCCAAGGGAAGAGCTGGTGATGTCCAACGGCATTATTCCGGCTCTGTATGAGCTGGTAGAGCACATTTGTAAAGAGGGAGAGAAGGTACTCTTTTTTACCCCCTCCTATGCTTTTTTTCAATATGCGGCAAAGGCAAGCGGAAGAGAAGTACTTTGTTCGGATTTAATCAATGAAAATGGAATATATCGCATAGATTATGATGACTTTGCAAAGAAAGCTAAAGAGGCGAAGCTTTTTATTTTCTGTAATCCCCATAACCCTACAGGTCGGGTATGGAGAGAAGAGGAATTGGAGAAGCTGGCTAAAATCATTCAAGAAAATGATTTGTATGTGATTTCCGATGAGATTCACTGCGATTTGCTTCGGAAAAATCAAAAACATATCCCCTTGGGAAAGATAATGCCGGAATATAAGAAATTGGTGACCTGCATGGCGCCCAGCAAGACTTTTAATATGGCAGGACTCATGATTTCCAATATTTTGATTCGGGAAGAAAGACTGAGAATGCTTTGGAACAATCAGCATTATAATTTTGACAATCCTCTGAGTATTGCCGCAGCCCAGGCAGCCTATGAAAAGGGAGAGCCCTGGCTAAGAGAATTACAGGAATACCTGGATGACAACTTTGCCTTTACGAAGTCCTATCTGGAAGAGCATTTAGATAAGGCGAAAATGCAGATTTCAGAAGCGACGTATTTGGCTTGGGTAGACCTAAGCGCCTACTTTTCGAAGGAGGAAGAGCTTCCCCGCTTCTTTGCGTATGAAGCCGGCGTTCTTTTGGAGGGAGGCAATATGTTTGTCCAACATTCCGATGGATTTATCCGCCTGAATTTAGCCTGCCCCAGAAGCATTGTGGAGGAAGGTCTAAAGAGGATTTGCGAAGCGGTAAAGAAGAAAAAGGGCTAAAAAAATTTTTTTAGCCCTTTTCAAGTTAAGCTTCTAAAGCCGCGATAGCCTCATCCATATCCAGGAACTTTCTTCCGTCCGGAAGAATCATACAAGGAATGCCCAGTCTGCCATTTTCCGGATAATCAGACTGAAGAGCCTGCTTCCGAATCTCTGCGTAGCAGTCCTCCTGCTCCCGTAACATCAGATAATATTTCAGAGAGGGGAAGTCCTCCAGAATATTAACAAAATCCACTTCTACGTTTTTTTTCTTCATTTCTTCCAGAATTTCTCTGCATCCCGGACAAAGATGGCTGCCAACGATTTGAACCTTCATAGTTTCCTCCTTTTTAACGATTTTATTTTTCCTTATCACTATACGAAAATGTAGCATAGAGTCAAGGGGAAATCCCATTTGACAGGGGGAGGCTTTTTGCTTTATAGTTCCCTTTGCGAGTGCATATTCTAAGGAGGGAAAATCCTTTAGAAGTGTATGCTATTTAAAGAATCCCATTTTTAGAAAATTCCATTACAAGGAGTAAAGGATGTTTGAAAATTTAGAAGAAGTAAAAAAGCATTACGAAGAAATTATGCATAATCTGACGATTCCGGAGGTGGTTTCCGACATTAGTCAGTATAAAAAGTTGATTTTAGAGCAGACCAGTCTGGAGCCGATTTACAAGGCTTATTTGGCTTTCCGAAAGGCGGAGCAAAGTGAAGAGGAGGCTCTTTCCCTTTTGGACAATGAAAAGGATAAGGAAATTCTGGAGATGGCCAAGGAAGAGTTGCAACAGGCCAAGGAAGACCAGGAGAGACTTACCAAGGAGATTCAGCTTCTCCTCTTACCTAAGGATGAAAATGACGACAAGAACATCGTAATGGAAATCCGCGGTGGAGCGGGAGGAGAGGAAGCGGCCTTATTTGCCGGCTCTCTTTATAGAATGTACACCAGCTATGCGGAAAAAAGAGGTTGGAAGACGGAGTTGGTTTCCTTTAATGAAACGGGCCTTGGGGGCTTAAAGGAAGTGGTCTTTATCGTAGACGGTCACGGCGCTTACTCCCGCCTAAAGTATGAGTCCGGGGTACACAGAGTACAGCGTGTACCGGAGACGGAAAGTGGGGGAAGAATCCATACCTCCACCGCAACGGTGGCGGTTATGCCGGAGGTAGAGGATGTGCAGGTGGAGATTAACCCTGCAGATGTGCGCATGGAAGTTTTCCGTTCCTCCGGAGCCGGTGGACAGCATATCAATAAGACTTCTTCTGCGGTTCGACTGATTCATGAGCCTACCGGTCTTGTGGCAGAGTGTCAGGAGGAGCGTTCTCAGGTACAAAACAGAGAGAAGGCTATGCGACTTCTGAGAGCAAGACTTTATGAAATCGAGTTGGAAAAGCAGCAGTCGGAAAATGCGGCGGAGAAGCGTTCTCAGTTAGGAACGGGAGACCGCTCCGAGAAGATTCGTACCTACAACTTCCCTCAGGGAAGAGTAACGGATCATAGAATCAAGCTTACTCTTTACAATATTGATGCGGTGCTTTCCGGAGATTTGGATCTCTTAATTGACCCGTTGATTACCGAGGATCAGGCAGAGAAACTGGCACGATTGGAAGAGAAGAATTAAGGAAAATGCCTCCTTTTCTTAATGGGGAAAAGGGGGGATTTTTGTATAATAAAATAGTTTCTTTGGAATAATGAATCGTGCTGATGAAAGTATAGAAGAGGTAAGGAATGGAAGAACAAAGAGAAAGACAGAGCAGAAAAAGGGGAAAGAGTGGGGGAAAGAGCCTGCTTCCTTTTTTTCTGATCTTTTTTTGCTTCATTTTGCTTTTTGCGGGGGCAGGTCTTTTTTACTATGTGAAGAAGTATATGCCCACCAAAGCCAGAGCGGATTTAAACAGCTATTTTTCCGTATCAGGAGACAATGTGGAGCTGTATTTAAACCATGAAAAACAGGTAGAGGATTCCGTACTGACTCTGGGAAGAATGCAGGATGGGGAAGTCTATCTCCCCTATGGCTTTGTGGTAAAGCAGTTAAATATTCGTTTTTACTATGACGATGATGAGAAAACCCTCCGCTATGCCCTGCCGGATTCTGTGGAAATCTTTCAGCCGGGAGAAAAGGGAAAGGATGGAAAGCTTCCCTATTTTGTGGACGGGAAAAACATTTTCCTCAGCCTCTCTCTGATTCAGTCCCATACTGCCCTGGAAGTAGAAAGCTTTACGGATGCGGAGCATAAAAGAATCTTTCTTTACAATGCTTTTGGCAAGGAAAAGCAGGCGACTTTAACGGCTAAAGAGGCGGTTCGTGTGCAGGGTGGAGTGAAGAGTCCTATCCTTACGGACCTGGAAAAGGGAGATAAGGTTCTTGTTTTAGAAAAAATGGAGAAGTGGTTTAAGGTGGAAACCAAGGACGGCTTTATCGGTTACCTTCGAAACAGCCGTTTAGGGGATGAGGTGGAGATTGAAAAAAGCTCCGACTTCCAGGCCCCGGTTTATTCTCATAAAAGTATGGGAGATGGCGTTCATCCCACTCTGGCCTTCCATCAGATTACCACTCCGGAAGCCAATAATACTTTGGATACTTTGCTTCCCAATGCAGCAGAGGCAAATATTGTGGCACCTAC
>CALIEL010000031.1 GCA_938022235.1 Oribacterium parvum | reverse complement strand
TCCATTACCGTGGATGAGCTTTTGGAGGAAGAAGGCTTTGACGCAGTGTTCCTGGGAACAGGTGCAGGACTTCCGAAGTTTATGAATATTCCCGGAGAGACAGCCAACGGTGTTTACTCTGCTAACGAGTTCTTAACCAGAAACAACCTGATGAAGGCTTACAGAGAGGATTCAGATACTCCTATGAAGGCCGGAAAGAAGGTTGTGGTTGTAGGCGGCGGTAACGTTGCTATGGACGCGGCAAGAACAGCTCTTCGATTAGGCGCAGAGGTTCATGTAGTATATCGTCGTTCCGAGGCTGAGCTTCCTGCCAGAGTGGAGGAAGTACACCATGCCAAGGAAGAGGGAATTATCTTCGACCTTTTACAGAATCCGGTAGAAATTCTTGTGGATGAAAATGACTGGGTAACCGGAATCCGTGTCATCAAGATGGAACTTGGAGAGCCGGATTCTTCCGGAAGAAGAAGACCGGTAGAGATTCCCGGTTCCGAGTATGTGATTGACTGTGATACGGTAATCATGTCCTTAGGAACATCTCCCAATCCGCTGATTAGTGAAACTACCAAGGGATTGGATACCAACAGAAGAGGATGTATCATCGCTAAGGAAGAAAACGGAGAAACCACCAAGCAGGCGGTTTATGCCGGAGGTGATGCGGTAACCGGTGCTGCAACCGTTATCCTGGCAATGGGTGCAGGAAAAGCGGCGGCAAAGGGAATTCACGAGTACTTGTCTAATAAGTAAGCAATACAAAAAGACTGTAAAATCAAAATGGTTTTCTTAACAATATAGGTCTGTAACTGGGGCACGCTCCCGCTAGCTTCGCCACGTAGCGGATACTAAGCGAAAAACTTCGTTTCTCTTGTTTTTCGCAAGTACCGGCGGGCTCAGACTACCCCATGTACAGACCTATATTGACGAAAACCTATTTCTTGTTTTGATTTTGACAGTCTCTTTTATTGCTTTTTGGCTTATAGGATAAAATAGCTGAATAAAAAAGTAGAGCAGGATGAACCTGCTCTACTTTTTTATTCATGCTTATCGCTCTTGTGCTGTGCGATATCTTGTTCTCATTTAGAAGTATAATATTAGATTGCTCTGGTGTACTTCTTTAAGAATTCCTTCTCGTCTTCCTTAAGCAGTGGAGCAATGGTCTCATAAACTCTTGCATGGTAGTCGTTTAAGAGCTTCTTATCCTCTGCATTCAACATATCCGGATTGATGGCATCCAGGTCGAAAGGAATCAGAGAGATGGTTTCAAAATACATGAACTGTCCATACTCATTCTTCTCTCCCTTTCTGGCGAGAAGTTCATTTTCCAGACGGATACCGTGGGAGCCTTCAACATAGAATCCCGGCTCATCAGTAATCACCATACCCTCTTGAAGTACTTCGGTTTCTCCGGCACGGAATTTCCAACGGAAGCCTGCAGGACCTTCATGAATGTTCAGAAGATATCCTACGCCGTGACCTGTACCGTGGTTGAAGTTCAAGTTTCTCTCCCAGAATGGCTGACGGGAAAGGATATCCAATACCAGACCGGTACATCCCTCCAAGAACTTCGCATTGGCAAGGTGGAGGTTACTGATAGCAACCAAAGTAAAATCATCCTTCATCTGCTGAGGAACCTCTCCCAAAGCAAAGGTTCTGGTAATGTCGGTGGAACCTTCATAGAAGCCTGCTCCGGTATCACTTAAGTAAAGAGTTCCGGTATGGAATTCCACATCGGTTTCAGGAGAAGAGGTGTAGTGCACAATGGCGGAATGAGGACCAAAGGAAGAAATGGGCTCGAAGCTTGGACGAATAAAGTTGCCCATCTCGGCACGGAACTCATCCAGCTTTGCTGCGGCAGACATCTCTGTAATCTTAATCTTGCCGATATTTTCCTTAAGCCACTTCATAAAGCGAAGGTGTGCAACGCTATCCTTAATCTGCGCTTTACGAATATTCTCGATCTCAACAGGATTCTTGATAGCCTTCATTAAGATGGCAGGATTTCTCTTTTCCACGGTTTTTACGGACTTGGGAATATTGTTGAAGAGAGCATAGTTTAATTTGCTCGGATCAATCATGACAATATCCTTGTCGGAAAGCTTCTTTACATCCTCGTAAATGGCATTGTAGGGATGAAGTACCACACCGTCCTTAGCCAGCTTTTCCTGTAAAGCCTTGTCCAGTTTTCTTTCATCAATGTATAAGTCGAAACGATCCATGCGAATGATGGCATAGCTGAGAACAAGAGGGAAGAACTCGATATCATTACCGCGGATATTCAGAGTCCAGCAGGTATCATCCAGAGTGGAAACGATATGGGTATTGCATCCCGCATCTTCCATTTCCTTACGAATACGAGCCATCTTACTGCTTACACTTTCACCGGCATATTTTTCATCCAGATTAAAGGCAGGCTCTTCGGAAAGTGCCGGACGATCCTTCCAAACCGGATCCACAAAGTCCTCGTCATAGAGAATCTTAGCTTTCTTTTTCTCGGAAATACGAGCGTATTCCTGTCCTTCTCCTACGGATACGGCACGACCGTCAAAGGCAAGAGTATCGCCCTCCTTCAAATGCTCCTCCAAGAAGGCCTCCAGACTGGGTACTCCCGGCTCGAACATCTTCATCAGCTCAACGGTGGTTCCTTCCAACTGCTTAGCAGCCTGGATAAAATAACGACCGTCAGTCCAAAGTCTTGCTTCCTCTAAACCGATAAGAGCAGTTCCGGCAGAACCGGTAAATCCGGTGATAAACATTCTCTCTTTAAAATGCTCTCCAACATATTCGCTTTGATGGAAATCCGCAGTGGGGACAATCAGCATAGTAATGCCTTTTTCCTTCATAATCTTACGAAGTGCGGAAAGTCTCTCGGGTACTGTCATGTTCTACCTCCATAATTCTTCAAGTATAAAAACCAAACGCTGTAGTGTATTATAGCACGATTTGCTCAAAAAGGCTAAAGAATAGGGGGATAAACTTTGATTTTTAGGAAAAATGTTCTAAAAAAATAACGGAAGCGAAAGTCCGGAGTAATCGCGCTACAAAGGAAAAAGCCTAAAAGTATTCTAAAAAGCTATATTAGGCTGGCTTAGAAAAACGTCCCATGTTATACTGCCATCAGTTTTGCATGAGAAAGGAAGAGCTATGTTAAAGTGTGAAAGAACATCCGTAATGAATATAGAAAATGCCATGAGAGGTGCCAGAAATCCTATGAATTCTTGGGATAGGGCGGACTCTTATTATGATGAAGAAGGAAATTATCAACTGGGTCCAAATGACATGAATCTGGCAAGGCGTTTGCGACTGGCAGGTTCCGATCATAGGAAGTTTATCCGTCAAATCTTTGTCTCCGTGGACATCACGGCTCCTCTTTATTGGTGGAAAGAGTATGACACTTATAAGGTGGCAACCGTAGCCAATTCCACCTCTACCATGCACAAAATTCATTCCAAGGAATTTAGCATTGAGGACTTTTCCCATGACCATCTCACCGAGGAAGGGATGGAAAGTTTGAAAAGAACGGTGGAGGATCTGGAACGTATTCGCCTTCGTTTTCTGGAGGAGAAAAACAAGGAGGATTGGTACAGCATTATCCAGTTGCTTCCCAGCTCTTATCAGCAAATGCGGACCTGTACCATGAATTACGAAAGTCTTATCAATATGTATTTTTCCAGAAAGAGTCATAAGTTAGAAGAATGGCATACCTTCTGCGATTGGATTAAGACACTACCCTATGCCAAAGAGCTGATTTTGGCAGAGAAGGAATCGGAAGCATAGCCCTTTCCGCTTTTTAAAATTTTTTTATGGAAATATTCTTCCTTATAAATTCTTTATGCGAAGAGAATTTATAGGGAAGAGTATGGTATACTAAAGCTCATAGTTTTCTTCTTTAGTTTTATTAAGATTCAATTCTTCTTGTTTTATCGGTTCTTTTATTCATCCATTTTCAAAGATTTTTATTTCAATCTATCCATTTGTTTTCACGTTTTCTTATTTCCATCTATCTATTTGTTTTCGTGTTTTCTTATTTTCATCTATACCTTTCTTTTTTAGTATTCTGATTTTCAACTATTCATTTATTTATTAGTTCATTTTCAAATATTCTGCCATTTATTCATTTTTTCAATCATTCTGTCATTAGTTCATTTTTTCAAGGATTCTGCTATCTATTTATTTTTCAGAAAGGAGCTTCTTATGCCCAATTTATGTCTGTCTTCCTTGAAATGGGGAAAAATTATTTTATTGCTTCTGATGCTTATGCTTCTGGGATTTTTATTTTTGATGAACCGGGAACGGGAAAGAAAGATAATCTATAAGGGGGCTGCGGGGGAAGAGAAAGAAGCGTTTCTGGCCCGGGGCGCTTATGAAAGCTTAGAGGCAAAGAGAAAGGTAAAGCTGCCGGAAGAGCAGAGCAAAACTGCAGAAGAAAAGCAAGAGGGACGAGAAAATCAAAAAATAGAAGATTCGGTAGAAGTGGAAAGCCAAGAAAAGCGGGAAAACCTAGAAGGGAGTAAAAAGGCGAAAAAAGAAGAGAATCCGGAGATAAGTAAAGAAGATGGCGAAGAAGAAAGTAAAGCAGGAAGTAAAGCAGAAATCGGAGAGGATGGCGAAAAGAAAGAAGTCGGCGAAAAGAAAGAAGACGGTATAGAAGATAGACGAGAGGAAATTCAGCAAAATCAGAAGGAAAAGAAAATCAATATCAACACCGCTACCGAGCAGGAGCTGGAAAGCTTAAAAGGGATTGGTCCCGCCACGGCGAAAAATATCATCCGTTACAGGGAGGAATACGGCGGATTTTCCAGTATTGAAGAAATTAAGAATGTAAAAAGAATCGGAGATAAAATATTTGAAAAAATCAAGGCGGATATCTGTGTATAACAAAGGCCGGCGTATAGTTGACATGATTTTGTAAGCTTTATCCCTTGTGCTTTTCTGCTTTGCCCTTTATGATGAAAATGTTTTCCCGTATTCCAAGATTATGAAGAGCGTAATAGGAAGAGGGATAGGAATGTAAATGCAAGAGTGAAATTTTTAATAGGAAGGGGCAGGCCTTTCTTTTAAAAAGTTAAAATATTATAGGAAGAAGTAATCAGGGAAAGATGAGAAAAAGAATGGGAATCAAAAAAAGCTTGTGCTCTATGGTGTTGTTATTATCCATAGTACAGAGTACATTGATATATGCAGAAGAAAGAGTTTACGGAATTTCAGACTACGGTCCGGTTTCCGTTAATGGAAGCGGTGTAGGAAGAGGAAAGGATCCCACCTACCAGTATATTGAAGACCTTCTTTATAATAATCAGGGGAATGCCGGGGCCGGTAACAGCGGATCTGCAAATTCCGGCGGAAGCAGCCCGGCAGCCAATCCGGGGAGTGCATCCTCTCAAAATCCGACGAAGAGTAGCGGTCAAAATACGGCTGTTACCCAGGAAAGAAAGTGGAATTTAGCGAAACTCTCAGGAAATGGACAGACTAAGTCTATCGGCTCAGAGGTAAATGCCAATTATGCAGTGGTTTTTGATTTGGATCAGGGCACAATCTTAGGTGAGAAGAACAGCTCTGCAAGCATGAATCCGGCCTCTATGACAAAGGTGATGACTTTACTTGTGGCGGTTGAGAATCTTCCGGATTTAGAAAAGAAGATTACCATTACCCAGGATATTGTGGACTATGTGAAGGCAAGAGGAGCCAGCAACTGCGGTTTTGTGGCAGGGGAGCAGGTTCGGGTAAAGGATTTACTCTATGGGGTAATTCTACCCTCAGGAGCGGATGCGGTATTGGCTCTGGCTAAGGAAATTGCCGGTTCTGAAGCAGGATTTGTAGCTTTAATGAATAAAAAAGCTCAGGACTTGGGGCTATCTTCAGACTGTAAATTCCAGAATGCTACAGGGCTTTATCACAGTACCCATCATATGAATGTGAAGGATATTGGGGAAATTATGGCGGCGGCTATGCGAAATTCCATAGCCAGAGAGGTTCTTTCCACGGAGAACTATCAGATTCCTGCCACCAATAAGCACGAGAACGGTATTAAGCTAACGAACCTGTTTGTACAAAGAATAAAAGGGCAGGATACCGGAGGCGCCAGTGTGACTATGGCGAAAACAGGCTTTGTTCGTCAATCTATGTTTTGCGCTGTCAGCAGCGGAAAAGGAGCAAATGGAAAAAATCTTTTGGTGGTAACCGGCTACAGCTCCAGCACCTGGCAGTGTATTAAGGATCATGCCACCTTGTATAAGCGTTTCGGATAGAAGTAAAGGGGGAAGCTATGCCAATTAAAGTACAGAACCATTTGCCTGCGAAGGACATATTAGAAAAGGAAAATATTTTCGTCATGGATGAACAGAGAGCGGTATCCCAGAATATTCGACCTCTGCATATTGCCATTCTCAACCTGATGCCTTTAAAGGAAGATACGGAGCTGGATCTACTTAGGGTGCTTTCCAACTTCCCGATTCAGACGGAAATCACACTGATGAAGATGGAATCCCATGTTTCTACTCATACCAGCTCCGTTCATTTAAATACCTTTTATGTTAATTTTTCATCCGTAAAGGACGAGTATTTTGACGGCTTAATCATCACCGGAGCTCCGGTGGAAAAGATGCCTTTTGAAGAGGTTGGATACTGGAAAGAACTTACGGAGGTTATGGAATGGTCAAAAACCCATGTGTTTTCCACCTTCCATATCTGTTGGGGAGCCCAGGCGGGGCTGTACTATCATTATGGAATTCAGAAAGTGCCTTTGGAGAAGAAATTAAGCGGAATTTATTCCCACAGGGTTCTTCATAGAAAGAAAATGCTGATGAGGGGAATGGATGATGAGTTTTATGTTCCCCAATCCCGTTATACCGGACTGGATGAAGAGGCAGTAAAGAAAAATAAAGAGCTTTATGTGGTGGCGGACAGTGAAGAGGCGGGAAGCTACTTGATTTTGGCCTGCTCTTCCCGCCAAATCTTTGTTACCGGCCATTCCGAGTATGACCGGTATGACTTGGATAAGGAGTATAAAAGAGATTTGGCCAAAGGAATAAATCCGGAGGTTCCGGTGAACTATTATCCTGATGACAATCCGGAGAATACCCCGATTTTATCCTGGCGTTCCAGCTCCAACTGTACCTATAGTAATTGGTTAAATTTTGTGTATCAGGAGACTCCCTATCGTTTGGAGGAAATGCGACCGGTTTCAGAGGACAGTTATCTTCGGGATGACCATAGAAGTGAAAGAGACAGTACCGTAAAGTCTACCGATTAAGGGAACAAATAGTGACTGAAGCAATGAGTACAAGTAAAGGAGAAAGTTATGGATGCAGTAGAACGTTTGATTCGCTACCTAAAGATTGATACGGAATCTGTGCCGGATCAGGAAAAGATTCCTTCCAGCGAGAAGCAGTTTGACCTGGCAAGAGTCCTGGAAGCGGATTTAAAGGAGCTGGGGGTAAAGGACGTACAGTGTACCGACCATGCCTATGTTTACGGGAAAATCCCTTCCAATTTATCGAAGGAAGAGCAGGAAAAGACTCCTGCTTTAGGATTTATTGCCCACATGGATACTTCTCCCTCTGCAAGAGGTAAGAATGTGGAGCCCAGAATTGTAAGTAATTATGATGGAAAAGATATTGCTTTAAACGAAACCGAAGTTCTTTCTCCGAAAGTCTTTCCAAAGCTTTTAGAGGCGGTTGGACAGGATTTAATGGTTACCAACGGAAAAACCTTATTGGGAGCGGATGATAAGGCGGGCGTTGCGGAAATCATGGCTATGGTGGAATATATTCAGACCCATCCGGAGTTTCGTCATGGAGACATTTGCATAGGTTTTACACCGGATGAAGAGGTTGGGGCAGGAGCAGACCTCTTTGATGTTCCTCTTTTCGGCGCAGAGGTGGCTTATACTGTGGACGGCGGCACTCTGGGAGAGGTGGAATATGAGAATTTCAATGCTGCCAGCGGAAAGGTGAAGATTCATGGTGTGAATGTCCATCCCGGTTCTGCAAAGGATAAGATGATGAATGCCAATCTTTTGGCGATGGAGTTTAATGCTTTACTGCCAAACTGTACGCCTGCCAACACGGAAGGATACGAAGGCTTCTTTCACCTATGTTCCTTTGTGGGAGAGGAAAGTCTGGCTACTTTAGACTACATTATCCGTGACCATGATTGGGAGAAATTCCAAGAAAAGAAGAGAATTTTCCAGGAGGCGGGAGAGAAGCTGAATCAGAAATACGGAGAGAAGGGGGCACAGTTTTCCGTAGAAGTGAAAGACAGCTATTATAATATGGTGGAAAAGGTTCGCCCTCATATGTATTTGATTGATGTGGCAAAAACAGCCTTTGAAAAAGAGGGAGTTACCCCGAAGGTCTGCCCCATTCGTGGAGGTACAGACGGTGCGAAGCTTTCTTTCATGGGCTTACCCTGCCCCAACCTGTCTACGGGAGGAGAGAACTACCACGGGATTTATGAATACCTGAATCTGAATTCCTTCAAAAAGATGATACCGGTGCTTTTGAAGATCTGTCAGGAAATAATTGGGAAAAAACAATAAGTTCCGGGCGATAAGGCAAGACGGGCTCATAGATAGGACGGGCTTATAGAATGGGACGGACTTCTAGAACAAGACGTATTGATGAAACGCTACAGGACATTATAGAAACAAGAGAAAGGACCTTCGAGTATACATTCGAAGATCCTTTCTTTTATATGAATAGACTGCTTTTTCGTCCATCACTGGAATCCCTTTATGAAGGGACTTTTTTCAAGCTTAGTAGCTTTATTCTACTTTTCTTGTTTCTTATTCAATATTCTTTTGTATGATAAACGATTCACTTATCGCTTATCTATCTTTTGAAAAGCAAGTCCTTTGCCTTTCTTACGATTAATTCCTCCTCTATACTAATGCTCCCTCTCTGAAACATTCGTATCGGAATTCCCTTTCCTCTTATCTCGGAGAAGAGAGCTCATCGTCATTGTTTTTATCATGGATGCTATACATCCGAAAGCATTCCTCGGGAAACAGCGGGTTTCATCTTCAGGAAATGCTTAATATTCAATTGTCTTATCTAGCCATTGGTTTGTACCACCTTTTTCCGAATCGCTTCTCTATAATTTCAAAATGGAATTTCACCATGATTTTATATATTTAAAGCGTTTATGATGGGAAACCGATTCTATTGGAAACCTGCTCTTTTCAGAAAATAAGAAGAAAGTCTTCTGCAAACCGATAGCACAATTCCCGCTATACAAGAGTTAGGTTCTCTCTACTCAGTTAAGTCTCCAGTAGAAGTACTGTTCTTCGTCCATTGGATTGTACCTCTCTTTCTTGATTATAGTTCGCAAACCTTCCGTTTGCACTTTGCAAATCTCTAACTCTTTCTCTTCGAGCTAAAGATTTTTTGCTGTTTTTTTCTTTCTTGTGCCTATAGGATAGCACAAAAAATTTCTTTTGTAAAGCAAAATTAAATAAATATTATTTTTATTTTCCGTGAAAAAAGAGGATATAAAAAAGAACTTTTCTCTTTAAAAATGGAATTTATACACACAATAAAATTTATTTTCAAAAATCCGGAATAGGACTCATTTTGCTCAAAATTAATCCTATGGGAAGGGGAAACTATGGACGGGAGGATTGGCTTTGCCGTAGAATAACAGACGAGTAAATAGAGTTAGTTTATACTTCGTATGGAGAGGAATAAAGCTATGTTTCGTTATGAAGAAATCAAAAATCCGGAATATTATCAGGAAAACGTCCTTTTGCCCCATTCGGATCATATTGCCTACCGCAATGCTACAGAAGAAAAGCTGGGAAAAAGTTCCCTGCGAAAAAGTTTGAATGGCTTATGGAAGTTTCATTATGCAAGAAGAATAGAGGACAGTATTCCGCATTTTGAAAGCCCGGAATATTCCTGTAAGGATTGGGAGGATATTGTGGTGCCTGCCCATATCCAGCTGGAGGGCTCTTTAAAGGAGGGAGAAAATAAGCTGGCGGTTCAGGTTTACAAATGGTCCGCAGCCTCCTGGTGTGAGGATCAGGATTTCTTCCGCTTTTCCGGAATTTTCCGGGATGTTTATCTCTATACCCTGCCCAAGCTGCATTTGGCGGATCTGCAACTTCGGACAGAGCTGAGCCGGGATTTTAAAGAAGGAAAGCTTTATTTTATGGAAGAAGAATCGCTACGGGGAAAAATTTTTAGCCTATGGAGGAGATTTTTCCAACAGACCTTCGGATTTTCAATTCAGTGCCAACGGCATTGTTTTTGGGGGGGATAGAAATCCAAAGCCCCAGATGCAGGAAGTGAAGTATCTCTATCAAAATATCTTCTGCACTTTGGAAGAGGCGGAGATTTTGATTCGGAATCGAAATCTATTCCAATCCACTTCGGAACTGGATTGCAAGCTTTCTTTGTACCGATACGGAGGAAAAGAGTATTTGGAAGCAATGCCAAGACCTAACTTCTGGCGTGCTCCCACCGACAATGACACGGGAAATCTGATGGCTTTTCGCTATGCCCAGTGGAAAACGGCGAGTCAGTATTTAAGTACAAGGAGTCCGGAGGCAAGTCTTATGCTGGAAAAACCTCAAGAGGTACTGATGAAAATGGAGAAGGATTGCTTCCATATTCGTTACAGCTATCATTTGCCCACCAATCCGAGAAGTAGCTGTCAAATGCAGTACAGCGTTTTCCCGGATGGAAAAATCAGTGTGACTCTGGATTATAGCCTGCCAAAGGAGGGAGATTCTGTCCTTTTGAAACAACTGTCTGAACTTCCGGAATTTGGGGCTCTCTTTACTCTAAATGCGGATTTGGAAAACTTTTCCTGGTACGGATTGGGAGAAGAGGACTGCTATGCCGACAGAAAGCATGGGGGAAAACTGGGTATTTATCATAGGAAGGTAAAGGATAATTTTGCTCCTTATGTTTTCCCCCAGGAGTCAGGAAACAAAGCGGAGGTACGACTGGCGAGCCTCACCGATGAGAAGGGTAGGGGCTTAATCTTCTTAGCGGAAAATGAAGAGGGGCAAATGAATGTTTCCGCCCTGCCCTGGACTCCCCATGAAATTGAAAATGCCTGTCACGGCTATGAACTTCCTCCGATTCATCACAGTATACTGCGTCTTTCCAAGGCCCAGATGGGAGTGGGGGGAGACGACAGTTGGGGTTCCCATACCCATGAGGAGTTCTTGGTGAAGGTAAAAGATAGGATTCATTTCAGCTTTTCCTTTAGGGGGATTTGCTAAAGCGGAGTTACGATCCTTTTGACAAATATAGGGAGATACCTTCTCTTAAGGCTTTGCATTATGCCATTTTTAGAACGGCTTTCAAAAATTTAGAAATAATCTACAAGGATATAGAGGAAAATACTCTATATCCTTATTTTTTAAGAGAAAATGACGAAATATTCTGTATAGAAATGTTTCTCCCTGTATAAGGGCGTTTTTCATTTGCTTATTTTTGGAAATACTTTAGTTTTTTTCAAAAATAGGCTGTAGTAAAGGAGGTAATATGCTGGAAAATGTGCGTGCTGTAGGAAAGGAATCCTACCAAAACAAGATTTTAGCCAAGGCTGAGAGCGGAAAAGTCAAGGAAAGCCAAAAACCGGATGAGCAAGCCTCCGGCAAGGAAGCGGAGCTTGCAAAGGCTACAGGAGGGAAAGAAGTTGTAGTACAAAGAGACAGCTTGGAGCTATCCGGTAGGGCGAAGGAAGTGGCAGCCAAGGGGACACAGGCGACTAAGGCGGAAAAGACGAAAGCACTGAGTGCCGAGGAGGGACTTTCTGACAAGGCGAAAACCTACTTAAAGAATCTGCGCCGTTCTCGAAATTTTGTAGATTTTCGTATTGCGGAAAAGGGAAAAGAGAATGATGCCTTAGCAGGAAAGAGCAATAAGGAATTTACCGTTGTTCTAAGCAATGAAGAAATTGAAAAAATGGCAACGGATAAGAAATTTGAAAGAGAGCAATTAAATACATTGGATCAGACCGTAAAGTCTATGCTTATGGCACAGACAGGGATAGGGAATGATAACGGGGCCAATAAGACCAATGTGGAGGACATCAAGAGTATTGCGGCAAAAACCCAAGAGGACGGCACCACCATGCTGATTGCCAGCTTGGAGAAGAGCACAAGCTCTGCCAGAAAGATTGCGGAAGAGCAGGATAAAAAGCGGGAAGCGAAGAAACTGGAAGAAAAGCAGGATGCTAAGAGAGCGGCGGAAAAGGAAGCACTTAAGGGGGATAAAAAGTCCGAGAAGGCACAAAAGTCAGGGAAATCCGGAAAGGTAGAGAAGACGGATTCCAAGGATAAACTTTCCGATAAAGAAAAAGCGATAAGGGAAACAGAGGACCTTGAAGCTGCGGAAAAAACAGCTGTAAAACGTGTGGAAGTAAGGGGAAGAACCATAGAAGAGCTTATGGAAAACATGAAAAAGCTGGATTGGACAAAGGTTCCTGTGACAGAATAAAGGGATAGATATCCTATTTTTATTGTGAAATGAAAAAGGGTAGGCAATTTATTATTTGCTTATATAAATTTTATTTTTGTTTATAATTAAAAAGATTCATGCTATACTTCCTCCTTGTAAGGGTTGAACTGTCTTTAGGAGGAAGTATGGCATTTTTTTCATTTTTGGATCAGAAAAAGAAAAAGGATGCACTTAGGGAGCTTGCAAAGGAAAGAAAGAGAGGAATTCCTGCAGAACGGCTGAATAAGGCCAATGAGGAAATCCATCTTCGGCTTTTGCAATCTCCTTTTTTTCTGGAAGCGGAAAGGATATTCTCCTATGTGAGTATGGAAGGGGAGGTGGACACCAGAATTATTTTGGAAACGGCATTACAAATGGGGAAAAGAGTATGTGTTCCCCGATGTATTCCGGGAAAAGAGCATCTGATGGAGGCGGTAGAGATTCATAGTATGGAGGAACTGATTCCCCAGACCTATGGAATTTTAGAACCAAGGAAAGAACTCCCTTCTTCTACGGACTGGTGCTTTGACTTGTCTTTGATTCCCTGTGTAATGGCGGATCAAAGGGGGGGAAGACTGGGGCATGGAGCAGGCTACTACGATCGATTCTTGGAAAAGAGCAGGGGGAAAAAGCTATGTTTATGCTTTTCCTGGTTACTTTACGATAAGATTCCCATGGAGAAAACGGATATCCGCATGGATGCACTATTAACAGAGGAAGGCTACTTTGCATTTCATTAAGAATCTTTCACAAAATACGAAAAAAATTTCTGTAAGAAATGCCAAGTTGTAATCTGTTAAAAAAATAGCTAGTATTAGTGAAGTCAAAAAATTAATTTGTTCCCAAAAAAAAATTTTGGTCAGGAGGGGCGAAAATGGGTGTAGAACAAAACAAAATGGAAGAGTTGTTTAAATGGGATGGAAAGCCTGATGTGGCACCTACCATTTCTTTGGCGCTACAGCACTTGGTGGCTATGATTATCGGTTGTGTAACACCGGCGATTATCATCTCTAATGTAGCAGGATTGGAAATTGGACAAAGAATTATCTTGATTCAGGCATCCTTAACCATGTCTGCAGTCTGTACCTTCTTACAGCTCTTTCCCTTAAAGAAGGGCGTTTTCGGTGCCGGACTTCCTATGATTTTAGGAATCAGCTTTGCTTATCTTCCCAGTATGCAGGCCATTGCCAAAGATGGCGGTGGAGTAAGTGCTATCGTTGGAGCAATGATGGTTGGTGGAATCGTTGCTGTTGTAGTAGGAATATTTGTTAAGAGCATTCGTAAATTTTTCCCACCACTGATTACCGGAACAGTAGTATTTACCATTGGTTTATCCTTGTATCCAACAGCGGTAAACTATATGGCCGGCGGAGTAGCAAACAGAATGCAGACTCTTGCTGAAAAAGGGATTACCATTAATCCTGCACTGTACTACGGATCTTGGCAGAACTGGTTGGTAGCATTTATTACCTTAATTGCTGTAATGTGCTTTAGTATCTTTGGTAAGGGCATTTTCAAGTTAGCGTCTATCCTTTTAGGTATGCTTGTAGGATATCTTGTGGCTCTTGGTTTTGGGATGATTTCCTTTGACAAAATTGGAACCGCTTCTTGGTTTGCGCTTCCTCACTTCCTGCCATTCGGTGTTTCTTTCAATGCACCTGCTTGTATTTCCATTGGATTGCTTTTTGCCATTAACTCCATTCAGGCTATCGGTGATTTTACAGCAACTACTATGGGTGGATTTAACAGAGAGCCCAGTGATGACGAGTTGCGCGGCGGAATTATTGCCTACGGTGCTACTAACTTCCTTACATCCTTCTTTGGAGGTCTTCCCACAGCAACCTATTCTCAAAATGTGGGTATCGTAATTTCCAATAAGGTAGTAGCAAGAAGGGTATTTGCAACTACAGGTGTATTTATTTTGATTTGTGGACTGTGCCCTAAGTTCTCTGCATTACTTACCACTATTCCTCAGTGTGTTTTGGGAGGAGCTACCATTACTGTATTCTCTACCATTGCGATGACCGGAATTAAGTTGATTACTCAGGAACCGTTAACCGCTCGTTCTACTACAGTAGTAGGTCTTGCGGCTGCTATCGGAGTAGGTGTTGCGCAGGCTCCTGCTTCCTTGGAACTGTTCCCGACATCTTTTACTATGATTTTCGGAAAATCTCCTGTAGTATTGGCAACCATCATTGCAGTATTCTTGAATATTGTATTGCCAAAGGAAGAGAAAAAAGCTTAATTGCATACAATCAATAGGGGCTGTCTAAGGCCCAAAGAAAAAGTGCTCAGACATATTCTGAGCACTTTTTTGCCTATTGTAGGAGCAGGGATAGATCTGGAGGCAGTTCCCGTTTAAAAAACATTTTTTCTTTCCCAATCGGATGGGTAAAGGAAATGGAGTAGGAGTGGAGTGCCTGACGGGACAAGCCTATATTTTGTGAAACAATACTTTCTTCATTGCCGTAAAGACTATCCCCCAGTAAGGGACAGGAGAGGTAAGAAAGATGGACACGAATCTGATGGGTCCGGCCGGTGGCCAGCTGAAGCTGCAGAAGAGCATAGTTGTTATTGGGAAAATAGTTTAAGACATTAAAATAACTTAGGGCTTCCTGTCCTTTTTGAAAATCCACGGTTCTCAGCATTTTTTCTTCTTCTACTCTGGCGATAGGCGCAGATATGGCAAAGGCATAATCAAATTCTTCTTTTTCGCTCTCATGAACCCGTCTGAATCCAGGAACATGACCGAGGGAAAATTCGGGATTTCCCTGACAAAAAGCCAGATAGCTTCTTTGAATACGTCCTTCCTTCATGTCTTTGTTTAGAATCGATGCCGCCAGACGGTTTTTTGCCAGAAGAATCAAACCGCTGGTATCCAAGTCCAACCTGTGGATAAAGTGGCAAACAAAAGAAGATGCATAAGAATTCTGCATCTGATAAAAAACTACGGCACCGGCTAAAGTCTTTTCAAAATGTCCGGGAGAGGGATGACAGGGAAGTCCTGCAGGCTTATTTAGCAGTAGGATATCCCGGTCTTCATAAACAATATCCAATGGGAAATCATAGGGCGGAGCACTGTTCTCTTCCTCCGCGGGAAGGTAGACAGACAGGCAATCCCCCTCCGCCAAATGATCTACGGTAAAGGCCCATTGACCATTTTTTTCAATCCCGTAATGCTCAATTTCCTCCTCAAAAAAATGAACTCTCTTTAAAGCGGAAAGAAGGCTTTTGGTATAGCCCTGTTCCAGAAGAAAAGCTTCGATCGATTTGTTTGCAAAATCTTTCGGAACGGTATAGGTAAAAAGAGTAGGAATGCTCATGCGTTAAAAGGAAAAGGTTTCTGCCAGAGGAAGCCAGAGCTCATCCTTTTCGGAGAGAAGAAGGGGATTGCCGTCTTCCATGGTGTAACCGTCTTTTTTCGCATTTCCGGCATAAGTACCCTTTAACTCCGGCCACTGAATGCCGATGCTTGGATCATTCCATGCCAGACCGCCTTCGTCTCCGGGATGGTAGAAGTCTGTTACCTTATAGGCAAATTCCGCGGTATCGGAAAGTACAAGGAAACCATGGGCAAAGCCCTCCGGAATATAGAACATCTTTTTATTTTCTTCACTAAGGGTAATACCGAAATGCTTGCCGTAAGTTTTGCTGTTCTTTCTTAAATCTACAGCCACATCATAAACTCTTCCTTTTAATACGCGAACAAGTTTTCCCTGGGGATATTGCCTTTGAAAATGCAGTCCCCGTAATACACCCTTTACAGACATACTCTGATTGTCCTGTACAAAACGAAGATTAAGTCCCTGCTCCTTAAAATCTCTTTCATTGTAGCTTTCCATAAAATAGCCTCTGCTGTCCTGGTGGATGGTGGGAGTGATAATACATAATCCCTCAATGTCCGTTCTTTCTACCTGAATCTGTCCCATGAAATTTATCCTTTCTCCTTTGTAGTAAGTAATAGAAAATAAAGTGTTTCCTTTTTTCTCATAAATAGTAATAAACTAAGAAATACCATCGATATTTTAGCATAAAAAAATTTTTTCACATAATACTTATTTTTTAATATTTGTCTCCGATATATATCTTGTAGCAAGGATAAAACCAAAAAACTTGCCACAAATCATCTCTTCCTTTGGAAGAGGACACCGGTCTTCGGACCCTAACAGCCAAAAGGCAAAAAAACAGTCGAAAGACAAAAAAGGCGACACAAGAAGTTTTTTCTCTGGCGCCGGAGGAGAAACTTTGCATAGGACAGGGAGGTTCTGGCATGCCGAAATCAGGAGGATATTACTATGG
>CALIEL010000030.1 GCA_938022235.1 Oribacterium parvum | reverse complement strand
CTTAGCCTAAATACAAAAAATCAGACTCACCAAAGCGCCGTACCACACGTTTGACTCCTAGCATAAAGCCAGGTGGGTTACCTCACGGATTTCTCAAGGATCCTTAACCGCAGGACGGAAGGCTTGCTATCCTAATCGCAAATATCGGAATCCCGTATGTCATATTTGTAGGTTCAAATTGTGTGGACTCGAACGCCCCAGCCAAGTCTGTAAAAAAATTATAGCAAAGGGCACCTGGGCTTGCAAGTAAGAATTTCTATTCCATAGCTTACAGATTTTCTATTCCATAGCTCACAAAAAGCATTCCCTTTTCCACAGAAATCTCCGCCTCTTCTCCTGTAAAGGCATTACTCACCCCTATAGGAAAGCTATTTTTTAAACAGCCTTTATCGATCTGATATAGAAGTCCTTTTTCTTCTACTCCCCTAGCCTCTTCGGAATAGGAAAATACGGAGCAAGTCCCTTGCATTCCTTTCGGAAAATGCAGACTTCCATCCTGAAGTGCCGTAATGAGCTCTTCTTTTCCATATAAATATCCTTTGGCCTTTTGTTCCGTAAGAAAGGCCAGACTTTGTAATGCGGCAAGGCTATGATCAAAGCGCCTTCCCTCTAAAGCTCCAAAGATATGGATTTCCCGGATTCCCTCTTCCAGGCAAAGCTTAATGGCCGCTAAAAGATCCGTATCATTTTTCACCACGGGAAGTTGCTTTAAGGGAATTCCTTGGAAAGAGGACTCTGAAAGAAATTCCGCCCTCTCCTTCGGATTTTCCGAAAATATATTATAGGATAGAGGAGCAGGATTTTCCGAAAAGCTTGCAGTCAAAGAATCCAAATCTCCCAAAATCAAAGAGGGGGTAATGCCTTCCTCTTGACAGTATCGGAAGCCTCCATCCACTGCAATAATCAGATCCTCCTTCTTTAAAGAAAAAGGAATGCCATAAAAGTATCCGGCACAGATTAATATTCCTCTTCTTTCCATACTTTCTCCCGTCTCATTAGACAAATTCCCTTTTTTTCATTTTCTATCCTAAGCATTTGCATAAAGTACTGTCTTTCCCTGAAAATGCATTTCCGCTTCTTTTGTAATCAATTTTCCTTTTTCTTCTCTCTCATAGAGCTAAAAAAATGGGAAAGCAAATCTCTCGCCTCCCCCTCCAGCACATTTTCCCGAATCACCACTCTATGGTTTAGTTCCTTCATTTGTAAAACATTTAATAGAGAACCGCAGAAGCCGGCTTTAGGATTCCGAAGAGAAAAGACCAGACGAGGAATTCTAGCCTGTAAAATAGCTCCCGCACACATGGGACAGGGCTCCAAATTCACATAGAGGGTGCAATCCTCCAAGCGCCAGTCTCCTATTTTCTTACAGGCCTTCTCAATGGCTAAAATTTCTCCATGATAGAGGGCATTGTTTTTTTGATTTCTCCGGTTATAGCCTCTGCCCAATATCGTTCCCGGAAGAATCCCCTTTTCTTGGCAAAGTCTTCCCATAGGAGAATCCGGCTTTGTCCCGTCATAAACAATCAGCGCCCCGATGGGTACATCCCCCCGGGACGCTGCCTTTTTCGCCAGGGAAAGAGCCATCTTCATATAGTCTTTCTCTGTTTTCATTTCTTTCTAAAACTCCTTATAAAGGGACTTTCCGATTAATTCTGAAGGTAATGCCACGGAGAAGTTTTCCGCAACACTGGCACCGATTACACCGAAGCTATCCTGTTCTTCTCCTTGTCCCCCTGCAATTCCCTTATGATAAACCAAAAGAGGAACCTGTTCTCTGGTATGATCCGATCCGGAAAATGTGGGATCGTTTCCATGGTCTGCAGTCAACATCAGAAGGTCACCCTCTTTCAAAACAGAAAGTAATTCTCCCAGCTTTTCATCAAAGCGCTGAATTTCTTCTCCGTAACCAATGGGATCTCTTCTATGCCCATAAAGAGCATCAAAATCCACCAAGTTTACAAAGCAAAGTCCTTGAAAATCCTCATCCTTTGCCAGGGCAATACACTGTTCCATTCCTTCCACAGAGGAGCGGGAATGAATTGCCTTATTGATTCCCTCTCCCACGAAAATGTCGTTGATTTTTCCAATGGAAATTACGGAAAGTCCTGCTTCTTCCAGATAATTTAAAACGGTTTTTGTAGGTGGTTTTAGGGCCAGGTCATGACGGTTGGAGGTTCTTTTAAACTCTCCCCTTTTCTCCCCTACATAGGGTCTGGCAATCACCCTTCCAACCCTCCATTCGTCCTTCATGGCGATTTCTCTGGCGACTTCACAGTACTTATACAGTTCCTCCAGCCCAAAATACTTGGAATCTTCCGGGGCGGCAATCTGCAATACGGAGTCCGCAGAAGTATAGACAATCATACTTCCGGTCCTTAATTGCTCCTCTCCCAGCTCCTCAATGATTTCCGTACCGGAGGCTGCCTTGTTTCCAATCACCTTTCTTTCCGTCTTCTCTTCCAATTCCTGAATTAATGCAGTAGGAAAGCCGGTGTCGGTAAAGGTAATAAAGGGCTTTTCCGTCTTAATCCCCATCATTTCCCAGTGTCCGGTCATAGTGTCCTTACCGTTACTGGCTTCATTTAAGGCATAGTACTTCGCCAAAGGCTTTTCTACAGGAGAAACCCCCTTTAAGGCCTTTAAATTTCCCATGCCCAGCTTTTCCAAATTGGGAATGGAAAATGAGGGCATCTTTTCCGTAATATGAAGGAAGGTATCCGTACCTTCGTCTCCAAACTTTGCTGCATCCTTGCCATTTCCAATGCCTAAAGAATCTAAAACAATCAAAAATATTCTTTTAAATTTCATCTTTCCTACTTTCTCTCTTTCTCCCTTTGAATCAGGAGCTTTATAGCCTCTATGGCAGTTCGAATCGCTAAATCCGTGTCATGTAAAATTTCGTTGGAAAGCCCGGCTTTCACTCTCTCCTGGTTGGAGACTACAAATAAAACGGTGCCTACCTGCTTTTTCAGATAGGCTCCCACGGTAAACAGTGCTGCACTCTCCATTTCGGAAGCCTTACAACCTAATTTGCACCAAGCATCCCACTTCTCCAGCAATTCCTTGGAGACCGGTAAGTCCTCCGGCTTATGCTGTCCATAAAAGGCATCCTTGCATTGTACTACCCCCACATGGGTTTTTACGGAAAGCTTTTTTCCCGCCTCTTCCAGCACCTTAGTCAGCTCGAAATCTGCTGTGGCCGGCCACTCGATAGGGGCATACTCCTTGGAGGTTCCCTCCATACGGATTGCAGATTGGGCAATCACCAAATCTCCCGCTTCTACAGAAAGGTCCATCCCTCCCGCTGTGCCCACACGGATAAAAACCTCTCCTCCGCAGGTACTAAGCTCTTCCAGGGCAATAGAAGCAGAGGGTCCGCCTATACCGGTGGAACAGACACTGACCTTTTCCCCCAAAAGAGTACCGGTATAAGTCACATACTCTCTTCTGTCTGCCACCAATTCCGGATTGTCAAAATATTTCGCAATCTTTTCACAACGCTTCGGATCTCCGGGAAGGAGAACATATTTCCCCAAATCTCCCTTTTTTACTCCGATATGATAACAGCGTTCATCTTCTGAATAATTAATCATGGAAACTCCTTATGCAACACATAATCTAAATATTTTATGCCAAACATAACACAAAATCTTTATGCCAAAAATAATACAAAATATTTATGTCAAACATAACACAAAATATTCATGGCAAAAATAGCACAAAATCTTTATGCCAAACGTAAAGCAATCTCCATCATATCTTTAAAGCCCACCTTTCTCTCTTCCGGAGAAAGCTCTGTTCCCTTTAAGATATGGTCGGAAATGGAAAGAATGGCCAAAGCTTTCTTGCCGGCCTTTGCAGCATTCATATAGAGGGCTGCAGCCTCCATTTCCACGCAAAGGGCACCCATGCTTGCCCACTTTTCGTTGGCCTTGGTATAGCCATTATAGAAAACATCGGAGGAAACCACATTTCCTACCTTAACAGGAATCTTTAATTCTCTGGCTGTTCCCACCGCTTTCTCCAGTAAGGAGTAGTCTGCAATAGGAGCAAAGTCACCCGGTAGTTCATACTGATAGCTGTAGCGAGAATCCGTGCAGGCACCCATGGCCATAACCACATCCTTCAGCTCAATATCCTCGCGTAAAGCCCCTGCGGAACCGATACGAATAATGGCATCCACATCGTAGTGGTTAAAAAGCTCATAGGAATAGAGGCCGATGGAGGGCATCCCCATTCCCGCCCCCATCACGGAAACTTCCTTTCCGTTGTATTTTCCGGTAAAGCCCAGCATATTTCTCACGGTATTAAAACACTTTACATCTGTCAAAAAGTTCTCTGCAATAAACTTGGCCCGAAGGGGATCCCCCGGCATTAAAACGGTCTTTGCAATCTGCCCCAACTCTGCTTCATTGTGTGCTGTTCCCATACTATCCTCCTTGATTGTCGACTAAATAATATTATCTTTGATAGAAGTATCTTTGATAGAAGTATCTTTGATAGAAGTATCTTTGATAGAAGCAATATTTACCGCTTCCCATACTACTTTTTTCAATCTTTATAAGCTTTTCTATCTTGTAACTGCAAAAACTATCTCCAAAATAAAGGACTGTCCCTAAAACAACTGCTTAGTCCTCCAGAGCCTCCGGCAAAAAGGCATGGGGAAGAAGCTCTGCAAGAGTATAAATCTGATACTCCTCTTCATTTTTTGCCAAAATGACCTGAAAACTTTGTAAATCCACAAACTCCGCCATCACCTGACGACATATACCGCAGGGCATACAGTAGGAAAGCTCTTCACTATCCTTCATGCCTCCTACTATGGCGATTCTCCGAAAATGCTTATAGCCCTCACTGACCGCCTTAAACACGGCGGTTCTTTCTCCACAGTTGCTGGCTCCATAGGAAGCATTCTCCACATTACAGCCTAAAAATACCTCTCCTGAATCTGTTTCCAACGCTACGCCCACCTGAAAATGAGAGTAGGGACTATAGGCTTTTCTTCTGGCCTGAAGCGCCTTCCGAATCAAAGCCTTAGCATTATTTTCACTTACACTGTCCTTTGTACTTGTATCCTCTGTTCTCAAACGATTCTCTTCCTTTCCTTCGTCTATAGATTTTCTATAGCATAAGGCTTTTCTTCAAAAAAGACCAGTCTTTCCGGATACAAAAAAAGTGATAAAGGATACCTCCTCTATCACAATCCTCACGAAAACCTTGTTTTCAGCCTGCGGATGACAGGACTTGAACCTGCACGGTCGCCCACCAGAACCTAAATCTGGCGCGTCTGCCAATTCCGCCACATCCGCATATCTCCCTTTCAGGAATGAGACACGCGGGAATCGAACCCGCGACAACTTGATTAAAAGTCAAGTGCTCTACCGACTGAGCTAGTGTCTCATAACAGGGCCAGTTGGATTCGAACCAACGACTGCAGGCGTCAAAGGCCTGTGCCTTACCGCTTGGCGATGGCCCTATGAGATAAGAACCTCGTGCGAGAAAAATAGGGTGGCCACCGGGAGTCGAACCCGGGACCTCCAGAACCACAATCTGGCGCGATAACCAACTACGCTATGGCCACCATGTTA
>CALIEL010000029.1 GCA_938022235.1 Oribacterium parvum | reverse complement strand
ATGGTCATAGAGAAAACGAAGGCCATAGCCAGAGCCGCCGTATAGCCGGCATCAAAGAACTTTAAGCCTTGCTTGTAAATATAGTTCGGCAACATTTCCGTAGCATTTCCCGGACCGCCGTTGGTCATAGTATAGATGGTGTCAAACACCTTAAAGGCATCTACAAAGCGAAGCATGAGTACAATAATCAGTAAAGGACTAATCATAGGAAGCACGATTTGGAAAAAGATATGGCGATTCTTCGCCCCATCCACCCTGGCAGCTTCCAATGCATCTTGGGGAAGGGACTTTAGCCCTGCCATGGTAATGATGCATACCCAGGGAATCAACTGCCACACATTGACAAAAATCACCGCAGGCATAGCAGTTTTGGGATTACTCAGCCAGTTCATTTGGGGTACACCCACAAAATGCAAGAGGTAATTGATGATTCCTGTACTGCCGTCCAGCATCATACGAAACAGCGTACCAATGGCTACAGGAGCCATTATCATAGGAATCAAGAGCAATGAAGTAAAAATGCGGTAAATTCTTTTGGTGCCGCAAAGCATCATGGCCGCTAAAAGCCCTAAAACCAACTCTAAAGATACGGAAACCACCGCAAAAAGGACGGTGTTCCCCACACTTACCCCCAAGTTTTTGTCCTGAAGCATCCGAAGATAATTCCCAATGCCGATGAACTTGGGAACGGCATTGGGAAGATTGATTTTGTATTGAAATAAACTGAGATAGAGGGAATACAGTAGGGGTAACAAGGCCGTAAAGCCTAAGAATAAAATGGTAGGAAGCAGGAAAAGCCAAGACCACAGCCTTTCTCCTCTACCCCTATTTCCTTTTCTTATTTCTGTGCCATTCATACTGTATTCCTCTAACTTTCTAACATATTCTTTTTAAAACTGTTTTTTGAGATAAGCAAAAAACACTTCTCTACAAAATAGATTAATGATTATAATTCTTGGTTCCCTCTTCAGGAGGTGCCTGCTGCAATGCCTCTTCCACAGCAGCCTTCATTTCCTTTACGGTAGTATCCAAATCACTTTGTCCGGAAAGATATGCGGAAATCAAAGTATTAAAGCTGGTGTCCACCTGTGTGGAAGCAGCCACTCTCCACCACATATTTGC
>CALIEL010000028.1 GCA_938022235.1 Oribacterium parvum | reverse complement strand
CACCTGCCGGACGGACATAGTTGATGTTTCCGGAGAGGGTGACATTAGTTACGCCGTAGGCATAGGCGGTCATACCGGAAACCATGTCGCAGAGCGTGTAAAGTGCCCCGCCATGCACTGCCACGTAGTGGTTCAGCATCTTTTCCGTGACTTCGATTTTGAAAAGACTGTGACCCGGCTCGATTTCTAAAAGCTCTATCCGGTCAAATCCGGAGAGGTCCTGCATATGCGCACGAATCCCTTCCATTATTTTCTCATTCATCATTTTAGAAATCATTTTCCCGTTTCCTTTGCCCTTCCCTTTTCCCCTTATAAATGCTATATTGTCGGAGGATAATATAGCGTATTTTTATGAGGAAATATAGAGGTAAAACATGATTGCTGCAAGTAATGTAACCTACAGAGTGGGGAAAAAGGCCCTCTTTGAGGATGTAAACATCAAATTCACGGAAGGAAACTGCTACGGGGTAATCGGCGCGAACGGTGCCGGAAAGTCTACCCTCTTAAAGATTCTTTCCGGTGCTCTGGAGCCCACCTCCGGAGAGATTATCCTGACTCCCGGACAGCGCTTGTCCGTTCTCGAGCAGTATCAGTTTAAATATGACAATTTCTCCGTTTTGGACACGGTAATCATGGGCAATAAGCGCCTCTATGAAGTGATGAAGGAGAAGGATGCCCTCTATGCCAAGCCGGATTTTTCCGATGAAGACGGCATTCGTGCGGCGGAGCTGGAAGGCGAGTTCGCCCAGATGGACGGGTGGAACGCGGAAGCGGATGCGGAGACCATGCTAAACGGTCTGGGAATCGAAACGGAGCTGCACCACAAGATGATGAACGAGCTGAAGGGCTCCGAGAAGGTGAAAGTACTTTTGGCTAAGGCCCTTTTCGGAAATCCGGATATCCTTCTTCTCGACGAGCCGACAAACCACTTGGATCTGGTTTCCATTGAGTGGCTCGAGGATTTCCTCATTAACTTTGAAAACACCGTCATCGTAGTCAGCCATGACCGTTATTTCCTGAATAAGGTTTGCACCAATATTGCGGATATCGACTACGGAAAGATTACCCTTTTTGCAGGAAATTATGACTTCTGGTTTGAGTCGTCTCAGCTTATTGTTCGTCAGCAGAAGGAAGCCAACAGAAAGAAAGAGGAGAAGATTAAGGAGTTACAGGAATTTATCCAGCGTTTCTCCGCGAATGCCTCGAAGTCAAAGCAGGCGACTTCCAGAAAGCGTGCGCTCGAGAAGATTGAGCTCGATGACATTAAGCCGTCTTCCAGACAGTACCCCTATATTCAGTTCAAGCCGAACCGGGAAATCGGAAATGATGTATTGGAAGTCAATAACCTGACAAAGACGATTAACGGCGTAAAGGTTCTAGATAACATCAGCTTTATCTTAAACCGTACCGATAAGGTGGCTCTTGTAGGCCCGAATGAGCTTGCAAAGACAGTACTCATGCAGATTATTGCAGGAGAGATGGAGCCGGATTCCGGAGATTATAAGTGGGGACTGACAACCAGCCAGTCCTATTTTCCAAAGGACAATAGTAAGGAATTCAATTCCGAAGACACCATTGTAGAGTGGCTTACCCAGTATTCCCCGGACAAGGATACCCAGTTTGTCCGCGGTTATCTTGGCAGAATGCTCTTTAAGGGGGATGACGGCGTGAAGAAGGTCAATGTCCTTTCCGGAGGAGAGAAGGTCCGTTGTATGCTCTCGAAAATGATGATTTCGGGTTCCAATGTCATCATTTTGGACGAGCCTACAGACCACTTGGATATGGAGGCGATTTCCGCTTTGAATGACGGCTTAAAGAACTTCCCGGGTGTGATTATCTTTGCCTCCCGTGATCATCAGGTTGTGGAAACCACCGCAAACCGTATCATGGAAATCATTGACGGAAAGCTCATTGACAAGCTTACGACCTATGATGAGTATCTGGCATCCGATGAGGATATCAAGAAGAGATTTACCTATACCGTATCCGAGGACGATGCAGGGGATAACTAGGGG
>CALIEL010000027.1 GCA_938022235.1 Oribacterium parvum | reverse complement strand
GGATGTGAACTTGCGAAAGAGGCTCTCTTGCTGTAAAATAAAAGGAACTGTCTTTTCAGAAAAAAGGGTACTTTTTTTTTGGAAAAATAGCGAGAACCCCCTTGTCGTTGATTTTAAGGAGTCTGGGAATGGCAAAAGACTTTAACCTCATAAAAGAAAAATGGGAAGAAATCCTCCTACATACCAGAGAAATAAATGAAATGCCGGATGTAACCTATGATCTCTGGATTGCTCCCTTAGAGTTATACGATTCTATCGGGGATCAACTGATTATACTGGTAAAAATGAAACAATTTCTCAGTATGATTCGGAAGCGCTATACCGATACTCTAAAGATTTCTATCTTAGAAATTACCGGCATCTACACCGAGATTCTCTTCACCGACGAGGACGGTTTAAAAGAACTCTATCCCAAGAAAAATCAGGAAGAACAGCCTGGACTGGAGGAGGCCTTAAAAAATGCCAACCTGAACTCCCGCTATACCTTCGACAGCTTTGTAGTAGGTTCCTCCAACGCCTTAGCCCATGCAGCCTGTGTGGCGGCGGCGGAAATGCCGGGAGAACAGTACAATCCTCTTTATATCTACGGAGGAGCAGGCTTAGGGAAAACCCACTTGATGCAATCTGTGGCCCATTACATTTTACAGCAAAACAAAAATGCCAAGATTCGCTATGTTACCTCCGAAACCTTTATTAACGAATTTGTCGACAGTATCCGTAATAAAAATAACATTTCCCCGGCGGAATTCAGAAGAAAGTATAGAGAACTGGATGTTCTTCTCATAGACGATATTCAGTTCCTTATCGGTAAGGAAGGAACCCAGGAAGAATTCTTCCATACCTTCAATGCCCTCTATGATAATAGAAAACAGATTATCATCGCCTCCGATAAGCCGCCGAAGAAGATTGACAATATTGAAGAGCGACTTCTCTCCCGCTTCGAAGTGGGACTCACCGTGGATATCCAGCTTCCGGATGTGGAAACCAGGATGGCGATTCTTCGGAAAAAGGAAGAACTGGAAGGCTACAACATTGACAACGAAGTCATCAAATACATTGCAGACAATATTAAGTCCAATGTCCGGGAACTGGAGGGAGCCTTAACCAAGGTGGTGGCAAAGTCCCGCCTGATTAAACAGCCCGTTACCCTAAGTCTTGCCGAGGAGCTTTTAAAGGACAATATTACTCCGGCAGAGAAAAAGGAGCTTACCCCAAAATGGATTATTGAGGTGGTGGCGGAGCATCACGGTTTGAGTCTTTCCGACCTTGTTTCCAAAAGAAAGAATAAGGAAATCGTGATTCCCAGACAGATTGCCATGTACCTTTGCCGGGAAATGACCAGTATCCCCTTAAATACTGTGGGAGAACTTTTGGGAGGAAGAGACCATTCCACCATCATTCACGGTTGCGACAAGATATCCAAGGAATTGTCCACAAATGAACAATTGCAATCCACAATAGATGTTTTACGGAAAAAAATCTCTCCCTAATCCCCATTTTTTCCTTCCCCTTTCCACAGAAAAAAAGAAGGAATAAAGTATTGAAAAATCAAAGTATTTTAGAGATTATACATTTCCACAGCCCCTAATAACACTACTAAAGAAAAAGAAAGAACAAAAACAAAATATCGCGAGGCTCAAAAGCGATATTTGCGAAGAATAAAATTTAGCGGCTTTTTAAAAAGCTTCTACAGAATAAAAAGAAAGGACTCCTATGAAATTATCTTTTCAAAAAAATGATTTGCTTTCCACCCTGCAAGTGGTAGGGAAGGCCGTTGCTTCCAAAACCACCCTGAGCATTATGGAGTGCATCCTGGTGGATGCCACTGAAGGGCAGATTCGTTTAACAGGAAACAAAAATGATTTTGGAATAGAAAGCATTTGTCCGGGAGACATACTGGAGCCGGGAAAGATTGCCTTGGAGGCAAGACTTTTCCAAGAGATTATTAAGCGTTTGCCCCAGACGGAGGGAAAGAATATTCTTCTTAGTACAGAGGAAAACGGAAACTGTACCATTCAGTGTGAAAAGTCCGTCTTTAAAATCATGGGCAGAAACCCTGAGGAATTTACCTCCCTTCCTTCCGTAGAGAAGCAGGAAATTGTGGAGATTTCTCAATTGAGTCTCAGAAACATGATTAATCAGACTATTTTTTCCACCGCTTCAGGAGAGAACAATAAGAAGATGACGGGGGAATATTTCGAAATTACCGACAATCAATTCTCCATTACCGCCCTGGACGGACATAGAATTGCCATTCGGAAGACCGAGCTTTCCGAGTCCTATGACAACTGTTCCGCCATCGTTCCCAAGGAAGTTCTTTCAGAGCTTTCCAAGATTATCAGCGGAGGCTTGGAGGATAAGGTGGAGATTTGCTTTTCCAAGCAGTATCTTCAATTTTCCTTTGAGGACACCATCGTGGTAACCCAGCTTGTGGAAGGAGAATACTTCCATGTTCGCCAGATGTTGTCCACCGATTACGAAACCAAGATTCGCTTAAATCGTAAGCAATTTTTGGAAAATATCGACAGAGCC
>CALIEL010000026.1 GCA_938022235.1 Oribacterium parvum | reverse complement strand
CATGTCCATGGGGATCATTACAATCCGAAGATTTTTTCCTTGCTCGACGGGCAGGGGATGAGCTATCAGGCAGTATTGGCAAACGATATACGGGATGAAAAGCGTCTGTCCAAGGTCAAGCATTGCTTTGTTGAAGCCGACAAAAGCTATCCGCTGGATCATGGGATTCAGCTTGAGACCCTGCTTTCCAATGATAGTGGAGTCGCTTTTATACTAAAAACAAAGGAAGGCTCTATCTATCATGCCGGGGACTTAAACGACTGGTATTGGGAGGGAGAACCGGAAGAAGACAATCGGAGGCTCCGCGAGATTTATTACAGGGAGATAGGACGAATCAGGGGCAGACATTTTGACCTTGCCTTCGTTCCCCTTGATCCGAGATTGGAAGCGCACTACGCTGACGGGATTCTGTATTTCCTTGAAAATGTGGATTGCAATGCCATATTTCCGATGCATTACTGGGGCGAGCCCGATGTGATTCAACGTTTTATTACAGAATATCCGGAGTATCGTTCACGAATCAAAAACACGGAAACAGCGAAAGGAGAAAAGCTATGAAGTTTAAGATGATTCACGAGAATTTGAATGTATCCGATTTGGATTGTTCCCTTCGATTCTACAAGGAAGCCCTCGACTTACATGAGGTAAGACGAAAGACCAGCGAGGATTTTATCATTGTGTACTTGAAAAGCGATGTCGGTGATTTTGAGTTGGAACTGACTTGGCTGAAAGACCACCCCCAGGCTTACGACCTAGGAGAGTGTGAATTCCATTTGGCATTTGAAGCGGATGACTTTGAAGAAGCGCACAAAAAGCACAAAGAGATGGGCTGCATTTGCTTTGAAAATGAAGCCATGGGCATCTATTTCATAGAAGACCCGGATGGCTACTGGCTGGAGGTTTTGCCATAAGTTTACCGATTCGAAGCGGGACAGAGAGATTATTTTAGAGTACCATCGTGATATATCTTGAGAATATAGCCCATGTAGAGGATTGTAAACTGTATTTTCGAAGTTGTGATTGATATCCTATCTATTACTTTCCTTTAATGAAATTCGAATACTACTGGACAATAATGCTCTAATCGAAAAATTGTCCAGTAGTAGTATATTTGTCAAAACCAAAAGCCCTTTCCTTTTAGACATGTGTTCTCACATCACTCTTCTTTAGGTACAGAATACCGATACCCAGTGTAGCGAAAATATAAAAGGCACAGCTTAAGAGGAGAATCGGAAAATTCAGCTCTCCGGTGATAGAAGTACTGCCCATGCCATAAATCAGCGTGGAATAGGGCAGGGCATAGTAGGCACCCTTAACGGTCAGTGTAAGGCCGACCAAGCTACCCAGAAAAGCCAGCGCGATGGGAAGGGCAAAGGAGTGGAAGAACATGGACAGGGTGCTTTGCAGGGCGGTAATTGCGGCAATGGAGAGGATAGCGGAAAGCATTCGTATCCAAAAGATTGCCGGAACTGCTCCCGGAAGGCCGAGGATTTTACCGCTCAGAAGATAAATAAAACTGATCCAGACCATGCAGAGCGTGCTGAGGAGTGTGGCGGTAAGCCATTTGTCTCGAATCAGTTTTCCGGGGGAAGTGATGGTTAAAATCAGATTCCAGTTACTGCCCTGATGCTCCATTCGCCACAGAAGACTGCATAGAATGCCGATGAGGGGAGCCAGGAAAAACATTCCCAGAAACAGGGATTGTTGAGTCCAGAGATCCTCCCAAGTATATTGTAAGACACCCTGATTTTGCACAAAATTCACCGTTCCAATCAGTGCCGAAATCAAGGGAATCAGAAGGAAAGGAATCCAGATGGGGTTCCTTTTTAACTTGATAAATTCCGGGGACAAGCTGCTGTGCAGACTACGGCTTACTTTTTGCCTGTGGAGAGAAAACAAAGCTTCTCCCTGCTCCGCGCGGGTGAAAAGAAGGAGACCAAGAAGAAAAGTGCCGATGAGGTAAAGCAGGCTTAGCAAAATATCGGAAATAGGGATGGACCTTAGGCTCAGGCTCATGAGTCTTGATGCTTGGTCATAGTCCATACCGATAGGGCTTAAGGAAAGGAAAACGGACCAGGGAGTCCACATGTCTGTGCTGATAAAGGCCAGAAATAAGCCGGCCAGGGTACCGCCGAAGGCGATGGAAAGGGCTGCAAACTGGCTGGAAAACAGCAGGGAAAGTGTGCATTGAAGCTGATAGAGAATCATTCCGCCGATAAGTTCCGAGAAGAACAGAACGGGAACAATATGTGACGGAATATCTCCGGTAAATCCGAGGACTTTTCCTCCAATAAGGACCATGCCGATTTGGAAAGTACAAAATAGGACAAGGGTAATTAAACCGAAGAAAAGCTTTCCCAGATAGATAGACGCTCTGCTTTCCAGGGTGGGAAGAAGGTTCCACATAGCGCCTTTGTGTTCCATATCCACAGACTGGGAGGCAATTACAGCCATAAGTACGGACAGAACCAGGGTGTTAATGATGGGAAGAGCATAAAATATATTTAACCATGGCTCGGAAGAAGCTTTTATGTCATAAAACAGATAGGCACAATCCAAAAGCAGAGCCGCGAGGAACAGCAAAGGAAAATGCTTATGGCGCGCTTTTTGAAACTCGATAGACACGATTTTAGGGATATTGCTTAGGTTGTTCATAAAGACTCCTTTCCTCCGGTCATTTCCAGAAATGCCTCTTCCAGACTTTTTCCGTTACATTCCAGTTCCTGAAGAGGCCCTTCATAGAGCAGCTGTCCATGGTGAATGATACCGACTTGACTTGCCATTTGCTCTATTTCACTGAGGAGATGGCTGGAAATGATGACCGTCATATTTCTTTCTTTAGGAAGAGATACAATCAGCTCACGAATTTCTTGTATGCCCGCAGGATCCAAGCCGTTTGTGGGCTCATCCAGAATCAGAAGCTTCGGATTTCCCAAAATGGCCATAGCGATACCGAGACGTTGTTTCATTCCCAGAGAATAACTGCTAAGCTTCTTATCTCTTTGTTCATAGAGCCGGACGGTTTTCAGTGCCGAGGCAATTTCTTCTTCCTTAACGCCCTTCAATTTCTGCACAATCTGCATATTTTCCAGTCCGCTTAAATGCCCATAACCGCCGGGATTTTCAATGAGACTTCCGGTCTTTTGGAGAAGAGAAAGTCGATT
>CALIEL010000025.1 GCA_938022235.1 Oribacterium parvum | reverse complement strand
TTCCCATGCCTTGAAAGTATCCTCGCAAAAGCCCCAAGTAGGCCATAATCCAAACGGTTGGAGCCAGTGCTCTAAGGGCATAAGCGGCAAAGGGCTTTTTCAAGGCCCCGGCAATGGCATCCGCTCCGAAGAATAGCACAAAGGCCATGACCGCTCCCATAATGGAGGCATAAATAAAAGAAACCCTTAAAACTCTTTCCGTATTTTTAAAACGTTTCGCCGCCAAATTCTGAGAAATTAGCTTGGAAATGGCAGTGGGCATGGAATAACTGGATAGAATCAGGAGTAGGGTATAAATGGAAAAGGCTGAAGTATAGTATCCATTACCCTCATCGGAAATAATCGCGGAAAGTGGAATTCGGTAAACCATGCCGATAAGGCGAACCAGAATTCCGGCAACTGCAAGAAGAGATCCCTGCAGAACAAAATTATTTCCGCTTGATCTTCTTTTTGGGGAGACTTGTCTTCTGCCTTCTCTCATCGGTAATACCCTCTATTCTCTAATATCTCTTCCTGCTTCTGTTCCATCTCTTTTCTTTCCTCTTCTTCCATGTGATCATAGGAGAAAAGGTGTAAAAGGGAGTGAGCAATCAAAAAGGCAAGCTCTCTCTCTAAAGAATGGCCGTAGCTCTCCGCCTGTTCCTTTACCTTGTCCCAGTTAAGGACAATATCCCCCAACATCAGTTCTCCGGTCTCCGGATCGAAATTTCCCCACTCCTCTTCCAGACTTTCGGGAAAGCTTCCCGGAGGATCTAAAGACAACAAAGGAAAGGACAGAACATCCGTAGCATAATCAATCCCTCTTTGGCTTAAGTTTAACTCCCGCATCTCCTCCGCTTCAATGAAGCTTACGGAAAGAGATACATCATAGGGACAGGAAACATAATCAAGACTTTCCTCCACGATATCCTGAATGATTTTTTCGTAATCCAGACTTGTTTGTTCCTTCACTTCCCATTGAATGTCTATTTGCATATTTATCCTTCTTTTTTCTTTCTTCGTCCTTTTCGTAGGCATTAACGATTCTTTGCACTAAGGGGTGACGAACCACGTCTTCGCTGGTAAGGGTAGAAAAAGCGATTCCCTCCACATTTTTCAAAACATGGATGGCATCCTCCAAACCGGATTTCTTACCCTCTTCCAGATCCTTCTGGGTTAAATCTCCAGTAACCACCACCTTGGAGCCGAAGCCGATTCTGGTTAAGAACATCTTCATCTGCGCCGGAGTGGTATTCTGTGCTTCATCCAGGATAATATAGGCATTGTCCAAGGTTCTGCCGCGCATATAAGCCAAGGGAGCCACTTCAATAAGTCCCTTCTCCGCATTGGCCAGATACTGCTCCGGTCCCATAATCTGATACAGAGCATCATATAAGGGACGAAGATAGGGATCTACCTTGGATTGTAAATCTCCCGGCAAAAATCCGAGCTTTTCTCCGGCCTCAATCGCCGGTCTGGTCAGGATAATTCGGGAAACCTCCTCCTCTCGAAAAGCGGAAATCGCCATAGCCATAGCCAGATAAGTTTTACCGGTTCCTGCAGGACCGATGCCGAAGGTAATCATATTTTTCCGAATGGCATCCACATAGGCCTTCTGCCCCAAAGTTTTAGGCTTTACAGGCTTTCCCAAAGCGGTTCTTGCCAGCAACTCCTCATCCAAATGCAGGAGAGCATCTCCCTTTCCTTCCTTAACCGTTAAGGAAATGGCATAGTTTACATTTTGCTCATTAATGGCAGTGCCCTTTTGAGATAACTTCAAAAGGGAAAGAAGCACTTCTTTAGCTTTATTTGCAGCGTCTTCTTCCCCTATGATTTTCAATAATCCGTCTCGATCAATAATACTGACTTGAAACTGTTTTTGAATCTTATTTAAATTTTGATCCATCTGTCCCAGAATATTCATTTCATGTTCCAGAGGAATATCTAATAGCAATTCTCTTTCCGCCATGGGACTCCTTTTTTGAAAGAAAATAGCCCTAATTCATTGCTGAATCAGGGCTAACATCTAAGCTATAAATTAGTTGAACTTACGCTTTCTAGCCGCTTCAGACTTCTTCTTACGTCTTACTGATGGCTTCTCGTAATGCTCTCTCTTACGAATTTCTTGCTGGATTCCTGCCTTAGCACAGTTTCTTTTGAATCTGCGTAAAGCACTGTCCAAAGACTCGTTTTCTTTTACGATGACATTTGACATGCGATACCCCAAACCTCCCTTCGGGCACAAACTAGTGTATATTATAGCACCAATATTTCATTCGTCAATGCTTTTTTTAGAACTATAGCTATTTTTTAACTATAGTTTTCTTCTTATCTAAGCTGTTTCTTCATGCTCTCCAAAGACTGCTTTAAAGCTTCCTCCAGCTTTGCGCTGTCCTTGCCGCCGGCCTGAGCCATCTGAGGCTTACCGCCTCCCCCGCCCCCAAGGATAGGAGCAATCTCTTTAATCAGGTTTCCGGCATGGGCACCAAGCTTTACTGCACCGTCACTGGCTGTAGCCATAAGAATCGGCTTTCCGTCTTCTACAGAGGCCAGGAGGATAAAGGCATTCTTATGCTTATCCTTTAAGCTGTCTCCCAGATTTCTCAGAGCATTTCTGTCCATACCCGGAATATTGGTGGCTATCAGAGAACAATCCTTGTATTCTACCACTGCCAAGTCTTCCACTTCCGCATTGGCCAGCTTCGCCTTTAACTGCTCGCACTGGGAACGGCTTTCCTTTAATTCTTTCTCTAAACTCTCTACCCTTGCCAATAAATGCTCCGGATCTGCCTTTAATTTTCCGCTAAGACTCTTTAACAGTTCCTCCTCATGGTGGAAATAATCAAAGAGGTTCTGAGAAGTGATGGCTTCGATTCTTCTGACTCCGGCAGCAACACCCTGCTCGGAAAGAATCTTAAAGGCCTGGATGGTGGAGGAATTCTCTACATGGGTTCCTCCGCAAAGCTCAATGGAAAAATCTCCTACGGAAACCACTCGTACGGTATCTCCATACTTTTCTCCGAATAATGCGGTAGCACCGGATTTCTTAGCTTCCTCAATGGGCATTTCCCGTGTAAGCACCACATCGCCTCTGGCGATTTCTTCATTGACCAAATTCTCAACCTTCTCAAGTTCTTCTTTGGTCAAGGCGGTGAAATGTGTAAAGTCAAAACGAAGACGCTTATCA
>CALIEL010000024.1 GCA_938022235.1 Oribacterium parvum | reverse complement strand
AAAGAATAGGCTCCCGCCTCCAGAAGCTCCTTAAGAAGATCCAGGGTAAACATATCCTTCATACTCAGATAATTTCCCTTTTTCCCCTTACTGCTATAGCACAGTCTACAGGTTCCGGCGCATCTTCCCCGGTTTCCGGATAGTCCCCCAAGAAGGGAAGACATAAAACAGGCTCCGGAGTAGCTATAGCACATGGAACCGTGAATAAAGACCTCTAATTCTAAGGGGGAAGCTTTGGCAATATCGGAAATATCCTCCAAAGAGCATTCCCTGGAAAGTACAACCCTTTCCATGCCCAGCTTTTCCATTAAGCCCACAGCTTCTTTGGTATGTACCGTCATCTGGGTGCTGGCATGTAGAGGAAGATCCGGATAGGCCTTAGCCAACATTTTCCCAATTCCCAGATCCTGAATAATTACCCCGTCCAAACCTGCTTCATAATAGGGATCCATATAGCTGAAAAGCTCTTTTCTTTCTCCCTCTTTAAAAAGAGTATTCAAGGTCATGTAAATCTTTTTCTTGTAAAGATGACAAAAATGAATGGCCTCCAAAAGCTCATCCTCTTCCGATAAGGAAGACTTGGCAAAGGCTCTTGCGGAATATTTTTGTCCTCCCATATAAATCGCATCCGCTCCGGCAAAAACAGCCACCTTGCATACTTCCAAGGAGGCTGCCGGGGCCAAAAGCTCTGCTTCATAAAGCTTTTTTTCTTTTATATTTTCTTTGTTTTGGATTGGCATCCTTACTTACTCCATCCTTAGTAGCTATAGCCAAATTCGGAAGAAACGGCTTCTCTCTAACCCCCTAATTCCTATAGAAGATTATTCCTCTTTATTGCTTCCCTGATGAGAAGACTTTTCATGAGTAGACTTTTCATGAGAAATCTTTTCCTTTCCTTCCTTCTTTTCCAAAGCCAGAAGCTTCTTCTGGGTACTCTCCAACTCCTGCAAAACCCCGTCCAGTTTTAACTTGGTCTTTACCAGGTCATGCTTATAGGAGTAGCTCTCGCTTTTTTCCTGATCCAAAAGCTCCTGCATCTCCTCCACCTTTTTTCGCTCCTGAAAAAGCTCATCGCAAATGTTAATCTGAAGCAGAAGGGATCGAACAGATTCCTCCAGCTTATTATAATTCCACATTTCCTTACGGATGCTTTCAATTTTATGGTTTAAATAATCTGCCACATCATGTAAATAAGACTCGGAATTCTCCCCACTTAGGACATAAATTTTTCCGTCAATAATGACCTGTATTGTCTTTTTATCTGCCATTTTCTCCACCTTTTCCTATGCTTCACTCAGTCCTAAATGTTGATACGCATGTTTTGTTGCAATCCTTCCCCTGGGGGTTCTGTCTATCAGACCTTGTAAAATCAAATAGGGTTCTATCATATCCTCTAAGGTTCCCCGATCCTCTCCCAGACTGGTGGCTAAGGTCTCCACCCCCACCGGTCCTCCGGAAAACTTCTCGATTAGATTCCAAAGATACTGTCTGTCATAGGTATCCAAGCCTAAGGTATCCACATCCAGTAAATCCAGAGCATCCTCTGCCACTTCTTTGCGAATAACACCATTATACTTGATTTCCGCAAAATCTCGTACCCTCTTTAGCAAACGGTTGGCAAGTCTTGGTGTACCTCTGGAGCGTAGGGCAATGCTTTTCGCTCCGCCTTCATCAATAGAAATGGACAGCACCTTGGCGCTTCGAAGGACAATCTCTTCCAACTCCTCTTCCTTATAAAACTCCAGTTTCCCGATAATCCCGAAACGATCTCGAAGAGGGGCGGACAAAAGTCCCGCTCGGGTGGTAGCTCCTACCAAGGTGAATCGAGGTAAATCCAGACGGATGGAACGGGTACTGCTTTCCTTCCCCAAAAGCACATCAATGGCAAAATCCTCCATGGCAGGATAAAGCACTTCCTCCACCTGACGATTCAGTCTATGGATTTCATCCACGAAGAGCACATCCCCTTCGGAAAGGTTGTTCAAAATCGCCGCAATTTCCCCCGGCTTTTCAATAGCCGGTCCAGAAGTAATCTTACAGTGCACCCCCAGTTCATTGGCAATAATGTTGGAAATTGTGGTTTTTCCCAAACCGGGAGGTCCGTAAAAGAGGCAATGATCCAAACTTTGCTTTCTCTTTTTCGCGGCTTCTATAAAAATAGACAGGGTTTCCTTCAGCTTTTCCTGTCCGATATAATCCTTTAAAAATTGAGGTCGAATCTTCGGATCAAAGGATAAATCCTCCTTACTCTCCTCTGTTTGTATCAACTTTCTTTCCATAAAAATCCCTTACAACGCAAACTGCTTCAGACTAATCCGTAACAGCTCCTCC
The DNA here is from genome assembly GCA_938022235.1 of Oribacterium parvum. GTDB lineage: Bacteria > Bacillota > Clostridia > Lachnospirales > Lachnospiraceae > Oribacterium > Oribacterium parvum_A. The sequence continues at coordinate 835 of CALIEL010000024.1, read as the reverse complement.
GCGGTCTTTTCTTCATAGGCCGGAATCGACCTGATCCATCTTTTCGCTTCCATGACGGAATATCCCAAGGACACCAGGGCTTCCACCGCTTCCTCCACAGCCACGGAGGTCGCAGTCGTCTCAACAGCTTCTTCTCCGGAAAACGTAATGTCCTCCTTAGGTACTTTGTCCCGTAACTCCACAATCAATCTTTCCGCAGATTTCTTCCCCAGCCCCGGAGCCTTCTGTATCTTCTTGCTGTCATTGCTGATAATGGCATGTATCAGCTCCTCCCTGCTCATACAAGAAAATATTCCCAAAGCGGTCTTAGGACCAATACCGGAAACGGAAAGTAACTTGATGAAAAAATCCCTGTCCCTTTCCTCCCAAAAGCCGAAGAGCTCCTGACTGTCCTCTCGCACCGAAAAATAAGTATGGAGAAGAATTTCTTCTCCCGTCTTAGGTGCTTTATCAAAAACAGAAGCAGGAATGCGAACTCCATATCCCAGTCCTCCTGCTTCTATTACCAACATATCCTCTTTTACTTCCCGTAAAATACCATGTATAAATCGAATCATAATCTCTCCAATCCGCAATAGTCTAGCATAGATGCTTGATTTTCTCAATGGAGGGAAGAAAATTGCTTGGCTTTTTGTGAAGAAAAGAAAGACCTGAAACCGGGGACACACTTGAATACCCCAATTTCAGGCCTAACTTGACGAAAATCTAAACGTCTTATTTACAAACTTAAACCCAGTGGAAATTCTCTTTTCCGGCTGCCGCTTCAAAATGATACTTTACCGGAACTTTGACACCTAACATAACATAAACAGTATCGAGAGGCTTGAAAAGCCTC
>CALIEL010000023.1 GCA_938022235.1 Oribacterium parvum | reverse complement strand
CGATTCTCTGCTTCGTTATATTTGAAATCTGTAGCTATACGTTCATTCTGTTTTGTTACAAAACTAAGTTTGTAGTCAAAACCTTTTTCAAATAGGTATTTTTGTCCAAACTGTAGTTGCACATAGCCTTTGGAGTATTCTTTGGGAAGGAAGTATCTCTGCCCTATCACAGGATAGGCATAGACAATATTCCGCATAGGAATGTCACTCGGCGCGCTACCTGTCGTAAAATGATTTATCTTTTCTTCAAAGGCTGGTTTTCCTGAGGTCAGTACTGGCTTCCAAACACCATTCTTCAATTCTTCGAAAATAATACGGACTTCTGCCGTCAAATCTGTATTAGGAGGAAGAATTTCTTTAGACTGGAAACGAACATCCGTCTTATCTTTTCCCCAAAGGAGCTTACCCGGTATGACATGTTCCTTTTTATCTTTGACTATGAATTCCTTGAGATTGATGCGGTAATAGGTCGTTTCTCCTGCATCAGTGGTCGCTTCGAAACTCTTTCCTATTGCAATGTTGAAAGTTGCCTGAGGAACGGAGAATACGCTGACTTCATTCTCTTTATCAGCAGGAGCCAAATCATTTATCATCGGTTCTTCTATCGGAGAACTCCCCGGTATTACAACATCGCATTCCTCACCAATGGAAAGTTTGAAACGCGCCTTACCCTTAATCAATCCGAGCACATTGAGATTCACTCCTAAATAGCCCTTAAAGAAGGTTGGATCAGGAAGTCCTGCCTGCAAAAGAGCCGCTGCACCGCCCTTGATTACTGGTACGCGGATACGGATAAGCCATAACTTTACCTTTACGCCCAATTCTCCTTGTAAATAGGCATAGGTTTGCCCCATGGCATACCAACCATCCATACCGATAGTACCGGAACGACCTCGACATTGTGCCTGCGCATAGTCCTTGAGCATCACATCAAAGCCCAAACCTGCATTGAAATTAGCATACATTATCAAGAACTGAATATCACCGGTCTTGACGGATAGTTCTGATCCGAATGCAAATCCCTTTCCCGTACTTAGTGCATTTAGATTCCGTCCAAGACTCAACCTATTTAGGTCTTGTCCCAACATGTCGGCTACAGCTTGTGGGGGAGCCGGCATATCCGGAATACGGCTTCCTGCCATAAAATAAGAGCCTGTCTTTATGGCAAGAATATTTCCTACTGCCAACTGTACGCCAAGCCTGTTGGACGGGGTGCCTAAATGCAAATACCATTCTTTAGGGTCTATATGCAGAACGCCCCATCCGGCCTGGCCGCGTTCTCCCACACCACGAATGAATTCTGCGGGAGTATTGAGATAAACTTCAGAACTGGCATGCAGTACATGGTTTTGGAAATCCATCTGGATACATAATGTCCCTGATAGTCCCATATCCTTAATTGCTCCCGGAATAGATTTGATGGCCTTTGTTAATTGTGCCCAGTCATTTTGTTTAAATTGTTCCGATAACTTGGCAGGGAACGTTTGCTGTTGTTTTTCGAGCTTGTCACTTACAGAGGTATTACCTCCGCCTCCTCCCCTGTTAGGGAATTCCCCATAACCATAGAATCCTGCAGATGCCAATCCACCTGCCTTTGAAAATATCATTTCAAAAGCAGCTTCGCCATAGGCGACCTTACTGATTTCAATGACAGTAGAAGCCTTGAATCCAAAGCCCATAGAGGCATCAGGGATATAGTTTGAACTGGTAAAGCGCCCACCTTCCGGACTTCTACCTTCAGCACGCACCCCTGATGTTAAAGCACCGCCTATTCCGTTAAGAGTCAGTGCTCCGATAATTGGTATGCCAGGATGGAAAGTTGCCATTCCATCAGCATACCAATAGCGGAAATCATCTTTTCGTCCGAAGGCTGCACGTGCAGTAATGGATGCGTCATATTTAGCCCGTTCTTTTGTGTTTTTGTCTATTTTGCCATTAAAGGAGAATCCCAAAGTTACGTCTCCAGCAAAGCCATAACCATATATTGCATCTCCTCTATGCCAATTGAGTTCTCCTTTCATCTGTATAACTCCTGCTATGACAGAATTCACGGCTATAGTCCCTACTTCTAATTTGTCAAATACCCAAGTGTGATTTTCATAGTTGGCAAGAAGATTTAACTCTGTGTTTCCTGAGAATAAATTTTTCCCAAGATTTATTCCCGCACCAATTGTCAGTCTGACATGCTGAGTGTCAGAATTGCTAAATGCAATCTTATTTATAGACAATGGAAAGTTTCCTAATTTTGCCTCCCCTTCATAGCCGAAATATTCTGCGGAAATGTAGGGAGCTACAGTTGTTAGCCTTAGACTGCGGAATTTAATTTTGTCAAATTTTGCTTGCGATGTGGAATCACCCTCACTTTTCCCAAAAGTCATATATCCGTGAAGTATTGCCTCTGGGACAAATCGATCATCAATTAAGCGTAGAGTAATATTTGAATTCTTCTCAAGGTGCGCCTTTGCTTTAAAAATGGAGAAATCAAGCGTTTCTTCATTTTTGACCCGCAATGTATATTCATTGTTCGGTTGCAAATATCCTTCATACCCCAAAGTAGTATGCTGGCCTTTGAAAGGCAGACCGAGACGTCCAGAGAACTCTGCGGAAACAAGTTCACTGGCAATAAGATTCAGCCCAAAATGGTCAACAGAAAAACGCCATCCGTCAGCACTCCCACTATCAAGAGGAAGAATGCAGTCTGCTGCGAAAAGACCAGTTATGCCATAATCGTCTATCAATAATCCTTTGGCAGAGAAACTGGCTCGTGAAAAAGCCTCCGGTAATGTTACAGAGACATTTTCTGCATATACTCCTCTCCATAGCACTTGTTCATCGGGGAGATAATTTTGCTGGTATTCTTGTGGAAAACGTATCGTTTTGGCATTCCGCTTACTACTGAAATCCAAAATGACGTTATTCAATGAGAATACGTAGTCTTTCAGCCCTTTGATTTCGAAACTTGGTAGGTCTAAAGATACAAGAAGGTCGTTCCAGCTTTCTATAACAGTGCTAAAATGACCTATGACTTGATTCGATAAATTCCTATCCTTGTTTATATTATCTGTAGCTGGTTTATAAGTACTGCCATTTGCAGT
>CALIEL010000022.1 GCA_938022235.1 Oribacterium parvum | reverse complement strand
TTTTCTATTTCCGCCTTGCTAAGAGGCTTATCTTGAAACTTTACTTCATAAAATATATAGCCCTTGGGATCGTAGGTGACAATGTCGAACTCTCCGTTTCGCCTTTCTTTCGGAATGTCGTAGTAGTACCTGCCTATTTTCTCAAAGGGCTCCTCCATAAGTCCTGCCCGATTCTGCCGAATCAAATATTGTTTTCCTATTGTCTCAAAACGCTTCGGCACATAGGCATTTTCAAAGTCCTCCTGAATATATCGCTGATAGAAAATATCCGAATTCATCACGTTTAGCTGGGAGCTGTAACGGAAAATATATCGATAATAAAACAAGGACATGGGGTCACTGATATAATATCCGGACTTCTTTCGGTTATTTTCATCATTAATGGGCGCTGCCTTCTCCACCAGCTCCATACGAATCAGCTTGTCCAACACATCTACTAAGCTGGGGCCACTGGAAACATGGGACTGAGACAGGATATCGTTAAAGCGGGAAAATCCCTTTGCCATAGCCTCAAAGACTTCATTGGCATTCACAATTTTCGCAATTTCCGACTTAAGGTACATGAGTACCTCATTTTCCAGTCTTGCACCGGGGGATGCGATCAGCTCTATAATATTTTCCTTTACCGTCCTGTCTTCCCGAATCAAACGATTATAATAGGGAATTCCGCCAAAAACACTATAAAGCCTCACCTTATCCTCGTCGGAAAAATGGGAATAAAACTGTGCCGAATCATAGTAATCCATGGGCTTCAGCTTTAAAACCAAATCAAAACGGCCAAATAAGGGATTCTCTTTTTCTATCAGTTTCTGCATGGTATCCACAAAGGAACCGCACAAGGCTAATTTCAATTTACTCCGGTTTCGATATTTATCAATCAGTGCCTGCAAAACACTGTCCATGCCCTTCAGTACATCACTAAGATAAGAATATTCATCCAAAATCAAGAGAATATTCTCCTCCGTTGCCTTTTTAAAAAGAAAATCCAGCACTTCCTCCAGGCCGGAAAAGGAAATCTTCGGGTAGCCAAACTCTTCCGAAAGTAAAGTCGCCAGACTTTCTACATTGTTCATTTCAGAAGTCTGTTTGCACTCGTAATAAATCCTCTTCCCCTCGAAGAACTGCATGGAATGTTTCATCAGCTCGCTCTTTCCAATTCGCCTTCTTCCGTATAATAGAAGCACTTCCATGCCGGGAGACTGATACAAGCCTTTGATTTTCCGTACTTCTTCCTCTCTTCCGATAAATTTCATTTTATTCGGTCACCTCCGATTCGGTTTTGTCCGAATAAAAATTATCATATCTGTTCTAAGATGTAAAGTCTAAGAGTAAAACAACAGAATAAAGAGCAAAACAGCAAAAATAGGAATAAAGCAACTATATAAAAGGTAAAATAAAGAAGTGATTACAACACTCTACCGCATTTCCTCAATATGATAAATGTAGTCAATGGTGGACAGGGCTTCGATAATCTCCTTGTGGGTTTTAAACTTCTTCAGCTCCTTGCTGTCTATAGTAAAGGTCACGGAATACACGCTAAGGCCGGAGCCGTGATAGGCAGTATTTAACTCAATATCATCAATCCGAAGTCCCAGCCTCCGGATAGTCGTTACAAAGTCCTGCAAATACTGCCGACTCTTTAACTCCAAATGAATTTCAAAGTGGTTAGAGCGATTTTTCAAATACATTTCCAAGCCCGGTAAAGAAGACAGAATCCAATAAAGCATAAAGCAGGCTACTACACTGATCAAGTATAGTCCCGCTCCTGCACTGAGGCCGATGAGAATACAGGACCATAGGGCAATGGCAGTGGTTAATCCCTTCACCTGATTTCGGGAGCTGTAAAGAATCGCCTTTCGGCTGATGCTTGCAATACTGATCATGGCAAAGGCGGAGAGCATAGGAAAACGAAGATTTCCCTCGTTCATATATAGCAGATCCAAAATCATGGCCAAACAGCTGGATAAAGAGGCCAAAATAAAGGTACGAAGACCTGCGGAATGCCTTTTGTTGGCTCGCTCACAGCCAATGATGGAGGAGAGAAGAACCGCAAGTAAGATTCTAAGCAAGGCGGAAGAAAGGCTGATATGATGCTCTATCCTAAGACTTTGAAAAGCTTCCTGTAGTATCCATTCTGACATGGCTTTTTCCTCCTGTTCTTTTGTAATCAATGCTAATAAAACTCATCTACAATCGAAATTGCATTGAAAATATCAAGTTTTAATCCTTCATCAGTATCGTATCTTCCCAGTAATATGGCTTCCAAAATTCTTCTAAGAAGAGCTTCATCAATATGTCCCGCTGCTACATGATAGCTAATATTTTCCATTTCTCTAAAGTACACATTCGATACTGCCATATATCCATTTTTCAGCAAAAACATCGCAGTAAGTGTAATCGCTATACGTTTATTGCCATCCGTAAAACAATGGAACTTACATGCACAAAAAAATAGATGTTCCAATTTGTCAAGAAAGGTTGGGTAATAGTCGTCATTCTGAATGTGGACAAGAACGCTCTCTAATGTTCCTATATCCAGCTCTCCATAATCTCCGCCCCCACTATTTTCTATTGTCGCCCGATGGATAGATTTGGCTTCTTCTATTGAAATATAGTTAATGTTATCCATCAGCTACGCTCCTTTAATCTTATTAGAACGTCTTGATTTTCCTTCATCAACTTTTCTAATTCATCTCCGGATGAACCTAAAAACTTTTCATATTCCTCTGCATCCAACGGCTTAATGTATTCTTCCAGTTGGTAATGAAATGCATCTCTAAGAGCCATGTCCCTACTTGCCATTTTTGTTCTTGCCCTAATGATTAACGGCTTCCATAACGGCAAATTTTCAAAGGAACTAAATAAGTCTGCCATCTCCCAATTATTCAATTTATGTCCAAGTTGTTCTGATTGGCTCTTTATCATTGCCGCTAATCCACACTCATACGAAGCAATTAAATCCAGTACTTCTGAATACATTGTCTCACGTACACTATCTTTCCTGGATAAATTCAGAATCCGTTTATATTCTTGTGCCTTTTCTTTAAAAATACTTTGATATATTTTATCGGTATATATAGCGTATTTGCTATTCCCCATGTCAACGTAGTCTTTCAAGGCATCTGTAAACTCTCGTCTGTAATTCTCTTCTTGCAAAAATGCTGTGATAAAATCTTGATCTCTTTTGTTAATATACTTAGTTGAGCCACCTGTCCTCTGATTGACAAGATCTATAACAATATCAAGTATAATTTGTCTAAGCACTTTTGCATTTTTACTTTCAACTAGTAGCATTGCCACATTTAAAAATGCTCTAAAATCAAATAAAGCAATCTGGGAAGTTCGACTACTGATGTTCCCGACATTAATGTCGGGAACATCCTGTTCAGCAATACATTTTATAAATGCTTTCAGCCTGGCTCCTTTGACAATCTCATATCCGTTCGAGGAAATTTCATCAATATTATCACTTACATACCTTTCTATTGTTCTTTCATCAACATCAAAATATGTAGCCACCATGGCCTTAGTAAACCTAAGACGTTCTTCAAAAACAACTCCTTGTATTCCGGTTTGTTTTTGTAACTCCGTAATAGCCAATTCATTATTCAATATATTTTGTCTATCCACTTGGCAAGTAGTTAAGTCTTTCGCCATGTTTCCTCCTACGTAAATGAACTATCTATTTTTTATCTTATATAAACCCTTAAGTAGAAGCTTCAAGCTAATACTGCTCCTCCGCCGCCTCGGTAAAGGCTTCTTCCTCTTCCGCCAGTCTCTTAGCATGAGAAGGAAGTTCCTTCTGAATGGCCTGGATTCGCTCAATCAAAAGCTCCACCTCATTTTTCTTCTTCTCCGGTTCTAGTGTGACGGATTCCGTTAAATCCTCCAGACTTACCGCATAGGAATGGGAAAGATAGAGTCCCAGTTTAGCACACCCCGGTCCTATAAGTTCGTAGAGAATACTGGAGGCAAGAATCACCGTTTCCAAGGCTCTTCCCAACTCTCCTCCCAGGATTCTTGCCCCCAAGGCGGAAAGACCGATGGCTACTCCTGCCTGAGGCACCAGGGCAAGTCCTAAATATTTCCGAACTTCCTTCTTTTCTCCCACCAAAGTTGGCCCCAGAATAGCTCCCAGGTATTTTCCCAAAATGCGTACCAAGAAATAACTGATTCCCACCAAGAGCAAAGGAACATTTTCCCCTATTCCCTCAGAATGTAAGAGTACATCCAGCTTAAAGTTCATGCCGGAGCGCACGAAAAACAGAAGTAAAATAGGAGGATTAAAGTAATTTAATTGCTTGAAAATCTTGTCGTCTTCCGTGATATTGATGTAAATCATACCCATGGACATACAACCCAGAAGAGGGGAGACATCCAAAAGAGCACAGATGCCGCAAAAGCTGAACAGTACAGCAATAGTGATAATCAAACGATTGTCCGTAGAACGCTGTTTCGGCATCAAAAGCTTTAGAAAAAGCCCAAAAAGTCCTCCCAGAAGAAGTACCGCCAGATTTAAAGCAATGGGCATAAGAATACTGCTCAGCTTAAAGGAGCCGGATTGCAAAGCCACCGCCACGGAAATCGCCATGCTGTACGCCACAAGGCCAAAGACATTGTCCAATGCCACCACCTGCAAAAGGGTGTTCACAAAGTCTCCCTTGGCATTAAACTGCCTTATGGTCATAATCGTGGAAGCTGAGGCTGTGGTTGCAGCCAAGGCTCCCAAAACCAAAGACAGACTTAAATTCAATTTCAAAATAAAAAGGCAAAGCACAAAAACAAAGAGGGAAGCCAGAGTCGCTTCAAAAAGCGTAATAATACAAACCTTTAGCCCATTCTGCTTTAGCGTAGAAAAAGTAAAAAATTCCCCAGTACCAAAGGCAATAAAGGCAAGGGCAATATCCGCAATAAAACTTGTGCCTTCAATAATGTCCGGATTCACCAGATTCAAGCAATAGGGTCCAATCAGGATTCCCGCCAAAATATAGGCGGTTACATTGGGAAGCTTCAGGCGCTTGGTGACTCTTGTTAAGGCAAAGCCGGAAAATAGCATTAAAGCTATGGGGATAATCACCCCGGACACAGAGGAGCTCCCCTGAAATATTTGCATGATGGATTGTCCTTCCATGGGATTGTCCTCCTTCCTGGAAAATAAGTACTATAATATAGTAAATATTAGAAAGGGAAGTGCTAAACATTGACAAAGTAACCCCGGTTTAACACTTCCCAAAAAATCAATACTTACTAAACGATTACTGCGTCATCCAACTATCTTGAAAAGAGGGTGATTTAGGACCGGTTGAAATTCTTGTATTCCCTATTTCTCCCCATAAACCTGCATATTGAACGAAATATTGTTCGTTTAACGGAGCTTCAACTTCTCCAACATTTAGCACCTTATCTTTTCCGTATAGAACTTGTCCCTCTCCCGTATAATCATTGGGCAAATACCAAGCTCTGTACTGTGTTCCGGATGTAGGGAAACTAGCATGAGTTCCTCGAGCCAAATATACAATCACATGCGTCATATCATTATTTTCGCTATAACTGGATTTTTCCATAGTTTCTCCATTGGAAAAAAATAGATCTTCTTTTACATAAGCTTTTCCCTCATTGTTATGTGAAGCAAAATAAACATTACTAATATGATTATCTTCGTCCAACTGAATTGTAATATGTTCCCAGTCACCCTCATGATTCAATTTTACTCCACCAACCGATGGAGCCTCATTATAAGGGAAAAATACCCAATATTGAATTCGAATATGAGCTTCGCTATCTAAATACACATGTGCATAAATCTTGCTACTATCTCCTGCACTATTACCTTCATAAACTTGCTCTTTATCAAAATAATCATCAGGGACTTCCAAAAAATAGCCACCAGCATTATATACATCTCTAGCTTGAGACGAAGAAATAACTTCATCAGTATAGTTCCCTAACCAATCTTTATTGTAATGTTCAATATTTACCAGATGTTTCTGGATAATCGTACCTTGGTCATAAATTTGATCATCTGGTAGTCCTCGATAGTGAAACCTAAGTTGTGTATTCTGCAAATATTTATCAACAGAATCAGAAAAATATTTTTCTTCCGGATGAAAATAATAGCTCGGTGCAAATTTTACAGCCAAATCTTCCTCTAGTTGATCATCTAATCCATCTAAATCTCTATCTTTATCTGAGGCAAAAGAAGCTAGTTGCCCTACAAACATCCATAATAAAAAGCAAGAAAATACAATCAGTAAGTTATTCTTTTTCATAATTATTTTTCTCCTCTTTCCTTCCTGCTCGAAATTCCCGAAACATGAAAATGCTGACAGAAAGAACCGCAATCACCAGAAATGCCAGAGAAATCGGTCTTTGTACAAAAATCTTCATGGTTCCATCAGAAAGCACTAGGGCTCTTCTGAAATTCACCTCTGCCAGAGGACCTAAAACTACCCCCAGTAAAATCGGAACCAGTTGAAAATCCATTTTCCTTAAGAAGTAGGCTAAAATTCCGAAGACAATAATCACCATTACATCATAGGAGCGGTTATTTGTGGAAAATGCTCCTGCCATACACATACTCAGTACTATACAGGATAAAAGCTCATAGGGTAACTTTGTGATATTGGCATAGAAAGGAATCAAGGCTGTACCAATAATATACATGAAAATATTGACTACAATGAGACCGAACATAATAGCATAAAGGATACTGCCGCTTTCTTTAAAAAGTGTTGGTCCCGGCACCATGCCATGAATCATAAAAGCTCCCATTAAAATGGCTGTAGCTCCGTCTCCCGGCACGCCCAAGGTCAGCATAGGAATCATGGTTGCACCACAGGCACCGTTATTTGCTGATTCGGATGCTGCCACACCCTCAATTTCTCCTTTTCCAAAAGTCTCCGGGTGCTTAGACATTTGTTTTACCTGATTATAGGCAATAAAGGCCGCCAAACCGCCGCCGGTTCCCGGGGTGGCTCCGATGATACATCCCACTAAAGATCCAATTCCAATAGGCTTTCTACATCTTTTGTATTCTTCCTTTGTGATAACATCCTTATCAAATTTTTCCGCTATTCTTTGATCTGTTTCCGGATCGTACTGTGACTTCATCATAATTTCTGAAATAGCAAAGAGTCCAATCAAAACAATAATCAAATCAATACCGGCAGTCAATTTTACATTGCCAAAGGTAAATCTTGTGGTTCCACTGATTTTATCCATGCCAATGGTGGAAACAAAGATTCCGATACAAGCCCCAATCAAGCCCTTTAAAATATTCTTATTGGATACTCCGGCTATAACAGAAAGTCCGAATATAGCCAAGGCAAAATATTCTGCCGGTCCGAAAAGCAATGTAATCTTGGCAATCTGAGGAGCAGCAATCAGTAGCACAAAGGCACTAATCAGGCCTCCGATTGTAGAAGCATAAAGTGCCATTTTCAGTGCCTTAAACGCATGCCCTCTTTCTGTCATAGGATAGCCGTCAAAAAGTGTTGCAGCATTTGCAGAGGTTCCCGGGGTATTAATCAGAATCGCTGTAATAGAACCGCCATAGGTTCCTCCGCAATAAATTGCCAGCAGCATTAAAATGGCGGTTGTAGGATCCATCCCATACGTTAGAGGGATACACAGAATAATTCCCAAATCAGAAGTAAGTCCCGGAATCGCACCTACCACAATTCCTAAAATAAGTCCCAAGGGGATAATGAGTAAATTTTGCCATTGGAACAAAAGCCCAAAGCCTGCACTTAGCCATTCCATCTTCACCCCTCCTTAAAACAAAGTGGGTAAATTCACATTAAGCACCTGTGAAAATACCAGATAAATCAGCAACACCGTAGCAATCCCAATGCCATAAAACCACCATTTCTTGCTTCTGTAAAACAGCAGTATGGCAACGACCAGTAAGGCAGTATCCACGATATATCCGATAACGTTAAACAGCAGACCATAAGCCAGTAAAATCAAAGCAAAAATCACAGACTTAAATTCTTTCTTGAATTTCGGGGAAGAAACCATATTTTTCTCTAAAACAATGGTTTTTTTCGGAAGTCTGAGCCCTTGCACAAAGAGCAATAAGGCGCAGATAAACAGACCGCCAATGGCTATTCTGGGTACAGTACTGGCGGTAACCATCCCCTTTTCCAAGCTTTGAATCTGCTGCGGTATTAAAAGCCATAAGATTGCAGAAGCAATCATAAACAGAGCCCCTGACAAAATCTCATTATTGTATTTTATCTTCCCGAAATTCATTTTCTTTATCCTCTTTTATTGCAATAATTCAACATACTGTTTCATGTCTTCCGTTTGCTTATTAATTGCATCTAAAATTTCTTTATCATCAGCTTCCCAAGCCTTCATTCCCATATCACTCATAAAGGTCTGGAATTCCTGATCTGCATAAACCTTCTTAATGAAATCAGTAAGAATCTGTTTCTTTTCTGCATCCACATCACTCTTTACTGCAAAATAATCCATTCCCACAAACTCTGCATCCACACCCATGGACTTGAAGGAAGGAATTTCCCCTATTCCCTCTACTTCAATACCATCCGGAATAAAGGTTCCCAAACAAGCAAATTCTCCACTCTTTACATACTCACGATAAACAGGGGGAGAACCGATTGCGATATCCACATGTCCGCCTGCAAGGGCATTTATAGCCTCTTGACCGCCATCAAAGGGAACGGCTTCCGCAGGAATATCCAGTTTCTTAAAAAGAACACTAATCATAGTGTAGCTATCATTTCCGGGACCGCCGGTGGTTGCATACTTCACTGTCTTTCCGGATTTTCCATACGCCTTTAAATCCTCTAAAGTCTTAATACCGGTATTCTTCGGATTACTTAAAACAACAAATTCTACCTGTCTCATACCAATTAAAGGACTAATATCTTCCAGTTTATAATTTGTTCCCTGAATAAAATTGGGGGTTAAAGAAAACAGAGGTCCATTACAAAGTACCATGGTGTATCCATCCGCTTCCGCTGCCATAAAATCACTCATAGCTACAGTTCCGGAACCTCCGGTATGGTTTTCTACAATCACCGGAACTCCTAGATACTTTTCCCCATAGGAAGCTACTTTTCTGGCAATGGTATCCGGTCCTCCGCCAACTGACCAGGGCATAATGATGGTCACCTGCTTTGCCGGAAACTTATCTTCCTTCTTTTTACAGGAAAACAAGGATAGGGATAAGCTTATCGCCAACAAGCCCACAAAAATTTTTTTCAACATTTCGTACCTCCTTTACAATCCAGCCTTTATATTTTTGCTTTACCCTTGCTTCTTGACCTCCAAGGATAAAGTCAAATTTCTATATTTCTTGTATATAGAGTTCTATTATTTTTCATACTGATACCGAAGTTCTTCTCCAATAGAAAAGCAAATGCTTCGGTTTCCATACTTCACCTCTGAAAAAGTGGAATACTCGGTAGAGGGGTCTGTGAATAATACTTTTAATTTCCTCTTATCTTCCTTTGCCCACTGTCTCAAAGCTTTATACACTTCCGGATTCGCACTATTGTATCTTCTATCTGAAGAAGCCGTAGTCAAACAAAATTCCAAGGGCATCTTTCGCATAAAATGTTCCGAAAGAGAATCCACTTGTCCATGGTGAGGAATTTTAATCCAAGTAATATCGGAAAGCTTCTCTTGAATCGCTTCATCCCAATGCTTCGGAGTATTGTCTCCGCAGAATAATCCTGACAACGCCTTATACCGGATTTTTAACAACATACAGGTATGGTTGGACATGGCATCCATCTTTTCTATGATTCCTTCTTTTTGAGAATCTTCTCTACATTCTTTTAACTGAGCATACAAAGACAAAAATTCTTCCAATATAGCATCCTTTGCACCTAAGACTTCTATCCTTAATCCATCCAATTCTATAGAATCCCCTTGCGCCAAAGTGTCTATCGGAATTCCTTTTTCTTTGCAATAGACCAAGGCTTCTCCAAAATCTTGCAAGGATTTATAAAAATATTTACTGCTGTTTTTGGAAAATTCTATATCCACCTTGGGGACGTCCTTTTGAAAAGTCATAAATCCCTTTTGAATCCATAGTTTACTCACTGAAAAATGTTCCAACACTTCCTTCAACTTTCCAACATGATCTTCATGGATATGGCTAATAATTAGCGTGTCAATTCGGCTGACTTTCTGCTCTATTAAAAAGGACACAATGTCTACTCTTTCCGGATGTTCACAATACTCACCATCCAAGCCGCTTCCTGTATCCAGTAAAAGACTATGTCCATTCCATTCAAAGAAAAAAGCATCTCCATAGCCCACATTCACTGCATGAAGTTCCATATTTTCTCCCTTCAAATCAGCTGTAAAATTCTGCAATATAGTCTTGTACCGCCTGTCTGTCATAGCAGAAGGGTCCCGGCTTTTCCATCTTTAAACTCACTGTGGCCGCCGCCAGAAGTGCTGCTTCCTCCATAGATTGATGGAGTCGTTCTGTGATATAGGTACTAAAACAGGTATCTCCTCTTCCGCTTCTTCCGGATAAGTTTCTGGGCTTTAGAGGCTTTTTCACCATCTCCCCTTCCCGATATACCAGAACCTCTGTGTTATGAGTAATCATAATTTCTTTAGCCCCAAAGTCCGACAGTATCTTGGCAGCCTTCTCCCTGTCTGCTGTTCCGGTCAATACCTCCGCTTCCATGGCATCGGTCTTTAGAAAATCAATTTTCGGAAGATATTCCAGTTTCTTCTCCCAATCTTTAAAAAAGACATCCTTTTCAGTCATGTGACGAAGTATTCCTTGTACATCAATAGCAATTTTTGTTTTTCCATAAAAGTAATCGATAATATCTTCCGGAATATCTCCATACATAAGCCCGGCAATATGTACTATTTTTGTGTCCACATCCGGCATATCAGAAACTTGGTAAGGTTCGATTCTGGATAACGCAATAGATGTTCTTTTTTCCTTATCAGCCGTATGATAACGATTCTCGATTGAGGTATTAGTTTTTGAATATGCAGGAAAAACCTTCACGTTGCCGGCTTTGGCAAAAAGCTCTTCTATCTGCATCGGATTGTTGGACTTTGGGAGAACCCCGACTTTATGGCCAAGATTTCCTGCTACAAATCCGGAGTAAACTACCGCTCCGCCAAGTTCCCTAATTGTTTTCCCATCGTAATCTACATTAATATCCTCAGATACCTGTCCCACAATGAATGTATCCAACATTTTATCACCTTTTTCTAGTTTTGTTGTTTTTTGAGCATATTTATTGTATTTTTTTATTTTATTATTGTATTCTTTATTTTATGTTTTGTAAATATCAATAAATCAATTATCTCATTCTTCTATATTTGAGTAAAAAGCAATAAATTTTTATATGCAATAAATAACGACAAGAGCCTTAAGTCGCTTTCCATCCACCCCCATTTCTCACTAAAAAAAGCCACTCGAAAATCGAGTGGCTCTCTACGACTATTAAATAACAATATTTTATCCTGAACTCAGAGCTCATTGCGAAGTGCTGGCTTAGTATATCCTCAACTTTAAATGGAGCTCCTACGCAATATACACCCCGTCCTTATCCACTTTATAGCCGTCCGGAGTCATGGTATCCACAAGCATGTCTCCATTTTCGCCAAGATAATACCATTTTTCCTTCCAGAAAACCCATCCCTTTTTCATGTAGCCTTCCTGATCAAAGAAATACCATTTTCCTTTATCTTCAAGCCATTCTGCCTTCGGATAAGTTCCATCGGTTCTTTTGTACCACCAACCCTTACTATCCAAAACCCAATTACCGGCACTGAGTAAGAGCTTTTGCGTAATCGGCTTCATTTGAACTGTTGTGTAAGAAGAAGTTCTATAGACTCTACGTCCGGAGTTTCTTGTTTTCGTTACCTTTTCTTCCGGCTTAGAAAGCACCTCGTCCCGCTGTTTCTCCACCTGCTTTGTCTGATTTTTGTCTGTTTGCTCTTCTTTCTTTGCTTCCGCAGTCTTATCCGGCTCTTCCTTTTTTTCTTCTTTGACTACATATTGTTCCAGATTTGCTCTGGCCGCATCAATAGACTTGATGTAACCCTCTACATAAAAAGGAATCGTTTCAGGTTTATCCAACTCTTCCCTTGCTGCCGCTATCGCCTGCTCCAGCTTTTTCTTGGCCTCTTCTTTTGAAAATGTATTTTCTGCCAGATAATTCTTTGCCTCAGTGATTTTTCCTTCCAAATCATCCCTTAAATGTCTTCTGTCTTCCTTTGTAACATAAAAAATCGGATAAATATCTCCCTCTGTAGTGAGTTCTCCCTTCTCATCCACATGAATGGTGATTTGCTCCGGCTCAAATCTCCACAAAAACTGTGCATTTTTGGAAACGCAAACCGAATAGATTTTGCCGCCTTCCTGTCCTTCCAGATGAAATACAACTCTACCGGTTTTATCAGACTTTGCATTCTGATAAGAGCTTAATCTGGGCACCAGAGTATTGGCTGTTAATTCCACATCCTGTACAGGAGTCTGTGTTTTTTTATCCACAACATAAAATTCCACTTCTGTCGTAGCTAATTTATCAGAATTCTTCTCATAGCCCCTAAAAGCAATCTCTCCATCCTGCGCAGTCTGAACCGTTTTTCCATTAATTTTAACTATTTTTCCGCTCTCATTTGTTTGGAAGTTCACGCTATCTTTATCAAACTTCAGTTTAGGGTTCTCCATCATAATGATATATTCGCTATTTGCCCGAAAATCACGAAAACTGTATTCTCCCTGTTCATCTGTTGTTCCGCCAAAAACCACTGTAGGAATATGACCCTCAAATCGGAAAAGTCTAAAGGGAGAATTCGCTAAAAGTTCATCATCCTTAAAGGTGTGAATGGCGATACTGTCCAATCCTTTCCCTTCCGACACTTTTTCTTCTGGCTTTTTATCCGGCAGCTCTTCCGTTGCCGTTCTTGTTCTTAAGCTTAGCTTTTCTATACTCTTACCTGTTTCCGGGTCAATAGGATCTTCTCCCTGACTCACGAATTTTATAGGGGGTAAACTATATTCCTTGTTATCTTTAAGATACAGGGTATAGACTTTATTCCGATCAATCTCCACCACCAAGTATCCAAACGTCGATTGATGCTCCTCTGCACCACCTTTGCTATCCTCTAAGATAAAAGAAAGAGCATCCGTAACAGGATTTCCTTCTTCATCCTCCAGAATAAAACCGCTTTGCACTTTTTCTTCCGCATAAGCTATGCTACTCCCCCATAAGCATAGTAATGTGCAAAGAAACAGTAGCCTCCCCATAAGTTTTCCAAACTTTGTTTTCATTCGCTTTCACTCCTTTGTTATTTTGCATAAACATTATTATAAGCTTAAGGAATAAAATATAATTTTTCAATAGTAATGTTTCATTTTTTATAAGTCCTATTATCTTATTTGCCTTTCCTATGAATCTCTGCTATGATATAAAATAATAAAATTTATCATTTTTGAAAGGAGTCTTATGTATAAACAGGAGCGGTATCTTTTTCGGGCGGCTACTGAAGAGGATATCCGAGAATTAGCAGCGATAGAAAAGATATGTTTTTCGGAAAATGAAGCCTGTAGCTATGAAGAGGTTAAAGACCGTGTTGAGAAAATACCGGAAGATTTTCTGATTGCCTTTGATCAGGTAAATAAAAAGATTGCCGGTTATATGAGCGGTATTCACTCCGCTTCTGAAGTCTTTTTGGATGAATTCTTCCGAAATGCCTCTTTACATGAGAAGGGAGCAAAGCATTGCTTTCTTTTAGGTCTGGAGGTTCGACCGGAATATCAAGGAAAAGGGCTCGCCAGCCAGATTATGAACCGTTATATTGACATGGAGGAAGAGCGGGGTACAGAGAAGATTTTTCTCACCTGCCATACCCACTTTGTTCCTTTCTACAGCGGTTTCGGCTATGAGCATTTAGGTAAATCCCCCTCCACCTGGGGCGGCGAGAGCTGGGAGGATATGGTTTATATCCTTGCGTAATAAGATAAGATTTTAGACAAGAAAAAAGAGGCTGTTAAAATCAAAAAGGTCTCCTATGCAATATAGGGCTGAAACGGGGCAAAACTCAGATTACTCCTATTTCAGACCTATACTACATAAAGACTATTTATATTTTGATTTTTACAGCCTCTTTTTGCTAAACTACAGTTTTTTCAGCTTGGCAAAGCCTGCCAGCATCTTCTTCTGCCCTGCGGTGTCAAAAAGCACCGTCACCAGCTTATCCTTCTTATCCTCTTCTATAGCCAAAACTTCACCCTCTCCGAATTTCATATGGCTGACCCGGTCTCCTACCTGATAATCCAGGCTTCCGGAGCTCATGCCGGAAATGCCCTTTTGGATAATGCCGGCCTGCTGATAGGCTTGAAGATCCAAAGGCTTTTTGGAAGAAGAATATCCTGCACTGCCATATAGAGTAGAGGATGAACGCCCTGATGAACCATAGGCACCGGTAGAGCCATAGGAACCGGAGGAGCCGTAGGAATCGGAAGAACCATAGACACCGGAGGAGCCGTAGGAATCTGACTGGCCCATATAGGCCTTGATAGACTGATTCGCCTGCTGTAAGTAAGAGCTATAGCCGGAACGGCCTGTTTTCTCCATGAAAATATCTTCTTCACTGGGCTTTTTCCGATAGAGGTACTTCTTCTCCAGATACTCTTCCGGTACATCATCCACAAAACTGCTCACCAGCATGGATTGATACTGGCCATGCACCACCCGGTCTCTTCCTGCGGTTAAATACAATTCTTTTTCCGCCCTGGTGATTCCCACATAAAAGAGTCTTCGCTCTTCCTCCCGTTCCTCGGGAGTAAACATGGACTGGGCACTGGGGAAGAGGCCTTCATTTAAGCCTACCAGATAGACCACAGGAAACTCCAGACCTTTGGCTCCATGTAAGGTCATCAGGGTGATTTTGTCTTCCGTTAAATCACTTCTATCCAAGTCGGAAAGGAGAGACACCTCTTCCAAAAAGGCGGAAAGACTGCCCTCCTCTCCATTTTCCTCGATATAAGACTGAAGCTTTCCCTGTAACTCCTGAATGTTTTCCATACGGCTTTCCGCCTCTATGGCCCCCTCTGCCTGAAGGTCTTTTTCGTATTCCGTGTCCTGTAAAATGCGGTCAATAAGGGCGCTTAATTCCACATCCTTCCAGCTCTCCAGCATTTCCTGAAAGCTTCCCACCATGCTTAAAGCTTTTCCGGAAAGTCCTGCCGCCTTGGCAAAGGGAAGGGATTCCACCAAAGAAAAGCCTCCAAGGCTTTCTCCATACTGCTGCAATTTTAAAAGGCTGGCCTCGCCAATGCCCCTCTTTGGCACATTGATGATTCTCCGAAGAGCCACATCATCCTTTTTATTCACCAAAATCTTCATATAGGAAAGGATGTCCTTGATTTCCTTTCTTTGGTAGAAGTTCACGCCCCCCACAATCTGGTAGGGAATATTCCAATGAATACACTGCTCCTCCAGTAGACGGGACTGGGCGTTGGTGCGGTACAGCACCGCCTGGTCCTTATAGCTCCAGCCTGCATCCCGAATGCCTCGGATAACAGCCGCCGCCTCTTCCTTGGCACTTTCATATTCCTGAAAGCTGACCTTCAAGCCCTCCTTCTCCGCAGTCCAAAGCTTCTTTTGCTTTCTGTGCTGATTTTCCGCAATGACCACATTGGCCAGGTCCAGAATAGGAGCGGTGGAGCGATAGTTTTGTTCCAGCTTTACCACCTTGCAGTTTGGAAAATGAGATTCAAAGGAGAGGATATTTTCCACATTGGCGCCTCGGAAACGGTAAATACTCTGGTCGTCGTCTCCCACCACGCAGATATTTTGATACTTCTTAGCAAGGAGATAAACCAAATGGAACTGCACATCATTGGTATCCTGATACTCGTCCACCAAAATATAACGAAAACGCTCCTGATACTTCTCTAAAACTGCCGGAAACTTCTCAAAAAGCTCCTTACAGCGTAAAAGCAGGTCGTCAAAGTCCAAGGCATTGTTTTGCTTTAGCTTTTCTTCGTAAAGTCTGATGCAGGCACGAATCTTCCCATCCAGAAAATCCTCCGGATCCTCCAAAAGATAGTCGGAAACGGAGCGCCCCTGATTCTTCACCTGGGACAGGGCGGAAAGCACCAACCTTTCCTTCAGCATCTTGCTATCTATCTGCAATTCCTTAAAGACCTGCCGCATCACAGTTTTCTGATCATCCGTGTCATAGATGGAAAAGTCGGAGTCATAGCCCAGATTTCCAATTTCCCTTCGTAAAATTCTAAGGCACATACTGTGGAAGGTGGATACCCAGATTTCTCCCTGCCGCTCCGGCAGAAGCTGATTCACCCTGTCCCGCATTTCCTGGGCTGCCTTATTGGTAAAGGTAATCGCCAGAATCTGATAGGGAGATACCCCCTTTTCCAAAATCAGGTAGGCGATTCTGTGGGTCAGCACTCTGGTTTTTCCCGAGCCTGCCCCCGCCAAAATCAAGAGAGGCCCCTCTCCATGGGTGGCGGCCTCATACTGTTCTTTGTTTAATATATTTTTCAGCTCCATGGCTTTCCTTTCTTTTCCTTAGGTCATATATACCCTATACTCTCTTATTTTTTCCTTCGTACTTTAAGCTACCTTACTTAAGGATAGTACCATTTTCCCCTTATAGCCACTGCTAAATTCTTGTAATTCTACTTCGCTATGCTATACTTGTTTTTATGGACGAACAATATTTAAATGAATTAACTGAATATCTTAAAAGTTTACATCATGTGCATGCGGGAAGCCTGCCCTCCCTGGATCTATACATGGATCAGGTGACCGGATTTATGGAGGAACATCTGGCCTCCATGAAGCGTCATCCGGAGGACAAAGCGCTTACCAAAACCATGATTAATAATTATGCCAAAAATAAGATTCTGCCTCCTCCTGTTGGAAAGCGCTACAACAAGAATCACATGCTGATTCTGCTTTTAATCTACTATTATAAGAGTATGTTGAGTCTTTCCGACATCCGTACCGTGGTGGATCCCTTAGCGGAAAATTATTTTTCTCTTCATAGCAAACCCAGACTCACGGATATTTACGAAGAAATCTTCTCCTTTGCCAATGGAGAAATGCAAAGCTTAGTGGAAGATTTAGGGAAAAAGTTTCAAACCGCCAACAGCTCCTTTTCGGAACAGGATCCCGCCTTTGCCAACTTGGAGGAATCGGAGCGGGAACAGCTCCAAAGCTTTTCCTTCCTAAGTCTCCTGGCCTTTGATGTCTACCTCAAGAAACAATTAATGGAGAAGATCGTAGACCGCATGGAGGAGAGTCAAAAGAAAAGGAAGAGGAAAAAGAAATAAAAGGAACAGTAATCATCAAACAAGGCTAGCTTCTCAGCGATATAGCTTTGGAATACGGGGTAGTCTGAGCCCGCCGGTTCTTAGCTTTTGTTTTTGGAAAGCTTAGAACCGCTGCGTGGCGAGGCTAGCGAGAGCGTGCCCCGGTTCCATGCTATATCGTTGAGAAGCTTTTTGATTGTTTAAAGCTGTTCCTTTTATTTTTCCCCCTCCTTTTTGGCTATCCTCTCAAAGGCTACCGCGTAGCCATCTTCTCCATAATGTAGGGATCGGTTGACTCTGGAAATGGTTGCGGTGGAGGCTCCGGTGGCCTTCGCTATATCGATATAGGTTTTGCCTTCCTGCAAGAGCTTGGCCACTTCATAGCGCTGGGCCATGGCCAAAAGCTCATTGATGGTACAGAGGTCCTCGAAAAAACGAAAATACTCTTCCGTGGTTTCCAGCTGCTGCATTCCCTCAAATAAATGTCGTACCTCTTCGGTGTCTAGTTTCCGGTTCATTTTCTTCCTCTCCAAATGCTTCTTTATTCACAGGTTACAGGGGTAGGTCTTCTGGTATCAAAGACCTTCTTCACGTCAATCAAGTCGGAAAGTCTATCCGCCGCGCCGCTGTAGGATTCATACAGGCGATAACCGTCCAGATTTCTTCTTCCCTGCCGGACAAAATCATCTCCGTACTGCATCCAAACCTTTGCGGAATCTACGTTACAGAAGTAATGGAAGCCTGCCGCCTCCAGCAAATCATATTTTCCGTCTTCTTTTCCCTTTTGATAGGGATGCCAGTCCCCAATATCATCTCCAAAGGGATAAAGCAGAATCTCACAGGGATCCGGCAGAAGAGGCTCCACGTTTCTCTCCCAACGATCCGTATCCTTGGAAATGGAAGCCAAATCTCTGGTACCGAAATTGATATGTCCCCAGGAGTGGGAGGCAAATTCATAGCCGTCTTCCTTCATGGCCTTAGTAATCTTCTTAACAGTTTCCTTATCTTCTTCAATATTGGGGTTTGCCCTATTCTTCGGGTCTAAGGCAGGAGAATTAGGATCAAAGGTCTCATCGGTTCTATAGCCAAGAACGCCGTTATAGCCGGTAAAAGCAATCACCGCCTTATGGCCATGGTAGGCAAAATCCGGATGCTCCTCCACAAACTTATCCAAAATCGGCACCAGGTCATAATCCCCAATGGTAACATTTCCATCCTTATCGGTATACTGGTTTTTAGGCTTTCCATTTTCATCCAAAACCATCTTGTCCGCAAAGCCGTGTCCTTCCATGTAAATGTAATAATTCACATCGTCCTGGGACATGACGAAGGGCTTCTTACCCTCCGGAAGCATAATCTGCTTCTTTACCATTTTCTTCGTTCCGTCCGGCTGTTCCTGCATTTCCGCCAAATCATGCATGTGTACCATCACGTAACCTCGATCGTACATTTCCTTGATGATTTCCTCAAACTCCGGAATGGTGGTCATTACGGAATTGAACTGCTTTCCCTGATGGGTGTCCGTCAAGGCTCTGGTCGGGTCCACAATCAGGATATGGAAGAAAATGTGGGTGATATCATCCATATTGGCAGGAACCAGCTTGCCCTTCTCCTCTTCATACTGAGAAATCTTCGCGGAAATCTCCGTATCGGAAGACAGGTTCAAAGCATTTAAGGTGGCGATGGCACTGTCATAATCATACTGCTTCGCCTGAAGCTCCGCCGTCTTTAAGGCCTCATCCTTTTCCGAAAGAGCCGGAGTTTCACTTGCCTCTACTACATCGCCCTTCTCTTCCGTTTCCCCTTCCCCAAGCTTTACCACCGGGCGATTCTTGGCAATCGTGCTTTCAGAGACCTTCTTCCCAAAGGAAATGCCTCCCTGCTGTTGCACATAGGGCAGGGCATAACGCACCCCGATAAAAGCCAGGAACAACAAAAGAAGCAGAAGAAAAAAGAGCAGGATATGCAGGCGCTTCTCCTTCTTTCTTTTCTCTCTCCGCTTCTCCATCCGAATACGGTGTTCCATCATTTTCTGCTGGTAATACTCGTCATCAAATTCTTCTCTGTTCATCCGATACCTCTCTCTGTCTCCCTCTTATTGTACAAAATATTGCCTTGAACGCAAGGGGGAAATGGCGAGGACTTCAGGAAGTACAGAAGGAAGCAAGACCGAGTTTATAATTCTAAGATTACGACTTTCCTTGCAAAACTAAGCCATAATCGTCCAATGCAGATTGTTGATATCTGGAAAACCATGGTTCAAAAAATGGATCCTCCTTCTCGAAATTATGATATCTTTCCAAAATCATACTATTTAGCTGTCTAAAAATCTCTTCCATATCCAGAGTAAAACTAGCCTCTCCACTATGTTCTTTATAAAGTTCATAGAAGAGAATCCTCAATAAATTACTAAACATTTTCATATGTCCTGATGCTTCTATTAGCTCATAAATCCCGGCCTGATATCCTTCAATCACCCTTACATCTTCCGTTTCTGCGTAATACTGGTGAATAGCATCAATAACTGCCTGATTATTGTGGCCTTCTTCCGGACTGATTCCGACAAAAAAATCTCCTAAGCCGGTTAAAATAATTACATAAGCTATCTCTTTTCCGGCGCAATATGCTTTGTGAATTAATTTCACACCGAATTTCGCTTCGCGTACCAGTCTATCGTATCTTGTTGAACTCATAGATAATCACCTTGTAATGGATAATTCTTATCAAACAATCTGCAAATCTAATAGAAAGCAAAAACACATAGTATACCAGTTCAATTATTCCGGCTTTCCTTGCAAAATCAGTCCATAATGTTCCATCGCAAAAGTCTGCTGTCTGGAAAACCAAGTATCAAAAAATGGATTCTCCTTCTTATAAACATCATATCTTTCCGCAATCATACTATTCAACTTTTGGACAATTTCTTCCGTATCAAGAATAAAGCTGGCATTTCCCTCTTGTTCTTTCTCAAGTTGATAGAAAAGAATATTAAGTATGCTATCTAGAGTTCTAATATTTCCCGCAACACGAATGAGAGTGAATATCCCCATCTTATATCCATCTATCACCCTTTGATCGTCCGTTTCAGCATAGTACTGATGAATAGCATCTATAACTGCATGAACGTTGTGCATCTCATCAGGATTGACTGCTACACGATAATCTCCAAGTCCACTTAATATCACTACATACGCGATTTCTTTACCTGCACAATATTCTTTATGAATTAATTTCACACCGAATTTTGCACTACGTACCAGTTCATCATATCGTGTTTCACTCATAGAATTCACCTTGTAGTTAATACTTCTTTTTCTGAATAATCTGCAAATCTGACAGAAAGTAGAAACACACACTGTCCTAGCTCTATTGCTCCGGCTTTCCTTGCAAAACTAAGCCATAATCTTCCAATGCAGATTGTTGATATCTGGAAAACCATGGTTCAAAAGATGGATCTTCCTTTTCGAAATTATGATATCTTTCCAAAATCATACTATTTAGCTGTCGAAAGATTTCTTCCATATTCAGAGTAAAACTAGCCTCTCCACTATGTTCTTTATAAAGTTCATAGAAGAGAATCCTCAATAAATTACTAAACATTTTCATATGTCCTGATGCTTCTATTAGCTTGTAAATCCCAGCCTGATATCCTTCAATTACTCTTGCATCTAACGTTTCTGCGTAATATTGGTGAATACCATCAATAACTGCCTGATTATTATGCCCTTCTTCCGGACTGATTCCGACAAAATAATCTCCTAGGCCGGTTAAAATAATTACATAAACTATTTCTTTTCCGGAGCAATATGCTTTATGAATTTGTTTCACGGCAAATTTTGCGTGCCGTACCAGTCTATCGTATCTTGTTTCACTCATAGATCATCACCTTAATTCAATTATTTTATGACTGACCCCAACAAAAGAAGGACTCCGGGATTATCCCTCTCCGTTTAACTTATGCAGGAAAGGAGATACTCCCTTATACAGTAAGAGGCAGAGAACTACGTCAATCATACCTTTCACAAAGGTAAAGGGCACGTTAAAGACAAGTAAAGCCTTTTCAATGCTGCCGATGGAGGGAAGAATCAGCTGATAGGCAGAAAGCACTACCTCTTTCGGCATGAAATTGTAATAGAAGGGGTAAACCACCAGGAGGTTGGAGGGATAGGAAATAGCCGCCATAACCACTGCACCAACAACGGAGGCAATAATTGCACCCTTCTTTGTCTTATTTCTCTGATAAATAAATCCTGCGGTACCTGCAAAGCTTGCCCCAAGGATAAAGTTGGAAAGCTCTCCTACGCCGAAGGATCCGGAGCTGAAGCCGTGCAAAACATTTTTAATGAGCTCCACCAAAACACCGGAAACCGGGCCCAGAGCAAAGGCTGCAATCAATGCCGGGAAATCCGAAAAATCAAACTTAATAAATGGGGGAATCAAAAAGGGGATGGGAAACTCAATCCACATCAAAATATACGCGATAGCGGATAAAATACCCGTAACCGCCAAAAATCCCACACTGCTCTTCTTCACACTGCTCACCATTCTTCCCTGACTTTCTGCTTTCATTGCTGTCCTCTCTTTCTTTGCATTCTCTGCAAGTCGCATTCTTCCGGTGGTTCTTTTAGAAAGGCTTTAGGACCGGGCATTTTCCTTCTTTTTTGTATTTTCAAAGGAATTCTTTTTTGTAAAACACCTTTGAAAATATAAAAAGCCCTGTACAAAAAGTACAGGGCAGAAAGCACAACGCTCGTCTTCTTCCATCCAGACTATACTGTTGGTACCGGAATCACACCGGTTCAACTGCTTTCGCAGGTCGCGGACTTTACCGCCAGTGGGGACTTACACCCCGCCCTGAAGAACATTCATTTTTACGATATTAAGAATACTCCTCTGCCAAAAACTTTGCAAGGAATATTTTCGATGCTTTTAGAACTTAATCCATCCCAGCACACCGGCTACGGAGCTGAACAGGATAATCGCTACGAAGAAGGGGCAAAGGTATTTAATCATGAAATTAAATACCGCCTTTCTTTTAAAGGGAGCATCCTTTCGCATTACCTCCGCCGCGATCCCGTCAACGCCGATCACTCGCACCACCAAAAGACAGGTAGCCATGGCTGCGATAGGCATCATGACAGAGTTGGTCAGGAAGTCAAAGAAATCCAGGAAGGGCATATTTTTCAGTATGGTGATGAAGGACAGAGGGCCATAGCCTAAAGCACTCAGGGTTCCCAAAACCACCATTATCAAAAGTAAAACCAGAGTGGCCTTTCTTCTGCTCCACTTCAGTTCATCCTGGAAGGTGGAAACCGCACTTTCCGCAAGGGCGATAGCGGAGGTCAGTGCCGCAAAGAAGACCAGTACGAAAAATAGAATGCCCACTACTCGCCCGAAGCCCATGCTGGCAAAGATTTTCGGCATGGTAATAAACATCAGGGAGGGGCCGGCCTTTAATACGGAGGGGTCTCCATTGGAAAAGGCGAAAACCGCAGGAATAATCATCAGCCCTGCCAAAACCGCAATGGCCGTATCAAAAATCTCCACATGACTGGTGGATTCTTCGATGGAAAGGTCGGACTTCATATAGGAACCGAAGGTAATCAGGATTCCCATGGCAATGGAGAGGGAATAGAACATCTGTCCCATGGCGGAAACCACCGTCATCCAAGAGAAGTTCTTAATATTGGGGACTAAGAAGTATTTTACCCCGGCAAATGCTCCCTTCCTGGTGATGGCGTAAATGGAAAGCAGGATGGCCAAAATCACCAGAATAGGCATCATAAAAGTGGAAACCTTTTCGATTCCATTTTCCACACCCATAAAGATAACCCAAATCACCAAAATAGTGAAAATCAAGAACCAGAACTCCGCCTTTACCCCATTTCCGATAAATTCCGTAAAATACTCGGCCGTGGCCATGGCTTCCGTTTCTCCCTGGATATAGCCGAAGAGATATTTGCATACCCAACCGCCGATGACGGAATAATAGGGTACAATCAGGATGGGGATAATGGCATTAATCCAGCCTCCTGCCTTGAACATCCAGTCCTTTCCAAAGTGGGCATAGGCTCCCACGGGGCTCTTTCTGGTCATTCTACCAATGGCGCTTTCCGCAATAATCATGGTGTAACCAAAGGTAAGCATCAGAAGAAGGTAAACCAAAAGGAAGATTCCCCCTCCGTATTTCGCCGCCAAATAAGGGAATCTCCAAATATTTCCCAAGCCCACCGCAGAGCCTGCGGCGGATAAGACAAAGCCCAGGCGGGAGCTGAACTTACTTCGTTTTTGCTTTTCACTACTCATTTTCTAGTTCCTTTCTACTGCTACGCATTTCTTTTTATTCTCTCGGAAGCCTTCTCCATAGCTTCCGGAAAGAGCACATTTGCTCGAAATCTTTTGTTCTTCCGTTTCGGAGGACATAGCTCCTGTCTACAGAAGCTTCAGCCAATATTTTTCCTTACAGTGCCTCTCCTTCAGTGCCTAAAAACTTCAAAGCCTGATAAAGTCTGGCAAGGGGCAATCCCATCACATTGTAATAATCTCCTGCAATGCCCTTTACAAAGGGGGCAAAACGCCCCTGAATGCCATAAGCCCCCGCCTTATCCATAGGCTCTTTGCTTTCGATATAATCCCAAATTTCCCGCTCTGTAAGTCTTGCGAACTGCACCTCGGTCTTTTCGTAAAAGCCCATTTTCTTCCCCTGAAAATGAAGGCTGACCCCGGTATAGACCTGATGGGCTCTTCCGGAAAGGACGGAAAGCATCCTGTAGGCATTCTCCTCACTTTTCGGTTTTCCCAAAATCCGATCCTCGAAAAATACCACTGTGTCCGCCCCAATCACAAGATAGTCCTTCGGATACTGCTTTGCCACGTCCTCCGCCTTCTGAAAGGCCAGCTTCTGCACCAAAAGACTGGGATCCGCCTCCGTTACATCCTCCGCTATTCCGCTGGGATGAATCTCTGCCTTAAGTCCCAGAAGCTGAATCAGCTCCTGTCTTCTTGGAGATGCGGAAGCCAAAATCACCTTGGGAAATAGCACCGTGATGGGCTTTTCCTTTTTTTCTGCTTCCTTCCTTCTTTCCTCCCGCTCTTTTAATTTATGTTCCAAAAGGTCTACCTCTTCTTTGGAAAGCCCCAGCTTTTCCAAGAAGTCCTCGTCTTTATTTGTAGCGTCTCCCATTCTTCTTCCTTTCTTTTTTGCAATTGCCCCTCTGTTTTTGCAGTCGCCTTTCTATTTTAACGATTTTTTTCTGTTTTCACAGTAATTTTTTTACAATTTGCCATAAAAATGATTTTCTTTCTCTTTTTTGTGAAATACGATGTTTTCCGGGAAAATAAGCGGAGAAAACAGCAAAGAAATTTCCTCTTTTCTCCAAAAGATTTCTTCTTGCATTTTCCTCCGCTTTATACTAAGGTGAACTTATCGCACTACGCGCAGTACATGTCTTAGAGAAAGGGAATTCTATGAAAATCGAAAACGTAAACAACGTAGAAGGCTTATTTAAGCTATTGAATGACTTACACGGAAAGGTAGAGTTGGTTTCTCCGGAAGGAGACCGAATTAACTTGAAGTCCAAGCTCTCCCAGATGCTGATGATGTCTCAGATGTTGGACAAGGCTTATATTAAAGAGCTGGAACTGATTGTTCATGAGCCGGAGGACATGAAGAAGGTTGTTGAATTCATGATGGGGGATGCCCACAATTGATTTTCCGCACTTGCGAAAATTTGACTCTTCCCAAAGCGGAAGAGTCTTTTTTTTCTGATTTGCTGGTGGTGGGAGGCGGCTGTTCCGGCTTAGCCGCCATCTCTGCCGCAGCGGATTTTGGGATTGAAAACAGCCTTTTGTTGGAAAAAGAAGAAAGCCTTGGAGGACGTTTAGGAAAAAGCACGGAAGAAATCAGCGGGCTCTTTGCAAAGACCCTTCAGCCCAAAGAGCTCCTGTCCCATTTTTCCCTTTTTCTGGAAAATTATGGGGTCGCTCATCAAGAGGGTGTGGAAGTAGAGGAAATTTATGTAGTGCATTCCCAAGGCGAAGCTTCTGCTTATCGCTATCTCTTAAAGGGTAAAACGAAGAAAGGAGAACGCTTCTTTATCAGTAAGGCTTTAGTCTTGGCTGTGGGAGCATTTACTCCGGAGGAAAATGCCGCTGTTTCTGTTCTTATAGAAGAAGAGAAGAAAACAGGCTCCCCCCGACTTTTTCTGACAGGACAAAGTCTTGCCCCCTCCCAAAGCATTGCCGAAGCAGTGCAATCCGGTGGAGCTGCGGGTAGAATGGTAGGGGAAATGCTTTTAAAAGAAAAGCATAAACAGGGATTTTAAAACAAGGGGCTGTAAAAATCAAAATAAGAAATAGAAAACTATTTTGATTTTTACAGCCCCTTTTTTATTATGAAAAGGTTTATTCTTATTCTATTATAGCTTGATTAACCGATTCCACCGTAAAATGCACCTGCTATAAGTGCAAGCAATGCAAGTCCTGTATAAACATACTTACCCAAAAAGAACCAGGTATCTCCTTTAGGCTTCTTTGCACCTGCATTTACCGCTTCCATTGTATACTGCTTTCCAAATATGAAGAACAACATTACGGAAGCAAGTACCGCACCAATAGGGCAAATATAGATAGACACCGCATCCATCCAACTTCCTACAATTCCCTGTATCAATACTGCAACAACGACGCCGAGTACACCAATTATTCCTACTGATTGTATTCTACTCAGTCTAAACTGCTGCTGCAATGTAGCTACAGGCGCCTCATACAGATTCACAAGTGAACTGAGTCCTGCAAAGGTAACACATACGAAGAATATAATTCCTACAAGCATACCACCGGGCATCTGATTCATGATATTTACAAGGTAAATGAACATGAGTCCCGGACCACCTTCACTAAGCTCTGCTCCTGATGTGGCCATAGCAGGGATAATAACCAGCGCTGCAAGCAGTGCCGCACATGTATCAAATATAGCTATGTTCATTGCAGAGAAAGGTACATCTTCTTTCTTACTGAGATAGGAGCCGTAAATCACTGTGCCGTTACCTGCAATAGAAAGGGAAAAAAACGCCTGTCCGAATGCAAATATCCAAAGTCTTACATCCTTTAATCCCTCCGGATTTACAGTAAAGATATACTTGTATCCGTTCACTGCCCCCGGTTGAATTCCTATGTAAATAGCCAGTCCAATCATCATTACGAAAAGCAGCGGCATCATAAACTTGTTTGCTTTTTCTATACCATCCGCAACTCCAAATGCCATAATGGCGAAATTTACAATAAGCGCTATAATTATCCATATATTATTTCCGAAAGCCGTAGCGGTGGATCCAAAAGTTCCTCCTATGACATCCATATTGGCGCCCATTCCAAAGAGCTTGCCTGTAAATGCCATGACAACATATTTAAAAATCCAGCCTACTACGCAGGAATAGCCTATAGCAAGAGCCAAAGAACCTATTGTGGGTATAATTCCTATACTCTCACCAAGTTTTCTGCTTTTTCCGGCATGTGCCATAGCAGCGCCAAATGCACCTATAGGACCTTTCCCTGTGCTCCTTCCTAAGGCGATTTCTTCCACAACTCCTGTACTGCCTATCAATATAACAAATAAGAAGTAAGGGATTAAAAAGGTCATTCCTCCCCAGGCTGACACAAGCACCGGAAATCTCCACAGGTTTCCCATACCAACGGCTGAACCTACACAGGCTATAATAAAACCTATTTGTGAGTTAAATCCATCCTGCTTTACAGCGGTATTATCTGAACCCATAAGCTTCCTCCATCTTGATAAAAATGTAAGTCTCTCTTGTGGATAGCAGTCCGGTCTCTACAAGACCGGACGCCAAGATATTTTATTTTTTACGAGTATCGCCGGCATATCCTACGATATCTCATTTATTTTTCCCAATATTTGTAATTTCCTTCATCACACATTTCTTCCTTAGATGGAGCGTAGGGCTCTGCCCATGCATGGAAATGTCTCATTGGTAATGTATGACCAAAGGTAATCTTTAGATTGGGAACTGTATCTCTGTCTTTATAAAGCTGTGTCAGTGCTGCAATAATATAGTCCATGTGCTGCTTGCTAAACTGACTTCTGTTAATCGCCAGACGGACAACATTACATACTTCCTTCTGCTGCTCAGGAGTTTTCAGATCATATTCCATAGAGAAATCTCCAAGCTCTGAACAACGAATACCGTAACGGTGAATCATCTCCAGAGAAAGCGCCTGTCCTGCAAAGCTCTCATGGCCTCTCTTATAGTTAAAGAACTTATCTACATCAATATAAATTCCATGTCCTCCTGCAGGCTGTACTACAGGAACACCATTTGCCGTAAGGCCGTCTGCCAGATACTGACACTGTCTTACTCTTTCGTCCTGATAGTCAAATCTTGCCTCTTCATACATACCCTGGCAAAGCGCCATAATATCATGTCCGGACATTCCGCCATAAGAATCATTTCCATAAGCGGAAATCTGGCGAACCTTCAAAAGGTGTCCGATATCTGTCTTTACACTACCGTCCTCATTGAACTCTGAGAACTTCTGCCAGAAAAGTCCCTTGTCACGGAAAGCCAAAATGCCACCCATATTGGCGTGTCCGTTTTTCTTAAGGGATGCGGAAACTACATCAAAGTAGGAGAACATCTCTTTTGCAATTTCACAGATAGACTTGTCCCCATAGCCCTCTTCATTCATCTTAATGAAGTAACAGTTCTCTGCCCATCTTGCACCGTCCATAACAAATGGAATATTGTACTTGTGTGCAATCTTGGAAACCTCTCTGATATTCTTCATGGAAACAGCCTGTCCGCATACAGAGTTATTGGTAACTGTAGAATAAATTAGCGGAACATTCTCTACGCCTACAGCCTCAATCAGCTGGTTGAGCTTATCAATGTCCATATCTCCCTTAAAAGGATTCTTCTCATATTTTCCGCTCTTTGGTACCTCAAATAAGATTTCCTTATGGAAAAGGTTTCTGGGTACATTGCCCATTTGCTTGATATTACCTTCTGTAGTATCAAAGTGAGCATTTGATGGAATCGTGAATACTTTGCCCGGCCATCTCTTTGCAAATAATGGTTTTAATACATCAAACAAAAGTGCCTCTGCACAACGTCCCTGAGGAACGATAAATGTATTGGGTCTGGAAAGCTGATACTTACCGCCATTGATAAATCCGCCCTCATAGTCCACCAGATACACTTCATTCATCATTTTTTCAACGTCATCCTTGTCTACACCTTCCTTGATGTAGTTGATGAGTCTCTTCTGATTGTCTCCTCTTTCCCATACATCTCTGAATGCATCCAAAAGAACATAATATCCTTTGTTTCTTCCGTAAGATTCATCTGCAAGGAACATCGCTGACCACTGTGTGTCTGTCATGGATGTAGTACCCGAATCGGACAGACAGTCAATGTATAAAAGACCTGCCGGAAAGGCAAACTCATTATAATGCGTCATTTCCAGAGCCTTTCTTCTCTGCTCCTGGGTAACTGTAGGAACTTCTCTCACTACGTGTGTCCATGACTTTGGTGCCTCTACACCTAACATTTTCTCGTACTCCATTTTAATACCTCCATATATAAAAATATATTTTGATACCCCGGTCATCGTAAGAAACGACTGGCGGACGGTATTACAATCCCTTGAAGCAAGATAGAAATACTACTTTAGCCAACATGCAGTATGTGCTTAATAGCCATAATTTATATATTTAAATGTATTATTATAAGCATATTTCCATGAGAATAATTTATCATCCTTTTAATCACTTGTCAATATTGTTTAATTAAAAGCTGTTTTTGGAGATATTTTAGTGCATTTATGTGTATTTTGTACAAATGTCAGCTTTTGAAACACAGCTTCAGGAATAATAAAATAGTGATTTGATAAATTTTATGGGATTTTTTCTTTGCCTTCACACTAGGTTTCTGCATACATGTATAAAAATAGCCTTTGTTTTCCTATATGTCTTTGCAGCAAATAATATTTGAGAATTTTATTGAGAATTTTTTCTCATTTCTTTTCCATCTATCTCTATACCCCAAATTTGTCATTTTGGTGATTTTGCTTAAAAAGCGATTTTAGGAGCATGAAGTTTTGCTATAATAAATTAGGGCTGTTTTATAAAATTTTTTGTGTGCTGAAAGTTTACAAATAGAATTTGGAGCGATTATGAATGAATTGGATATAAAAAAATATATTAATCTTTCTGATTTTTTAGGCACGGTACTGGGACCTGATTACGAAATTATAGTATATGATTTAAAGCAAATCCTATATATCATTAACGGAAATATCAGTGGCAGAAAAAGTGGAGATCTGCTAAGTCCAACTATGAAAAGTATTTTACAAAAAGAAGAGTCCGCCAAGGAAACATGGCTATCAAATTATAGAGCGCTTTCCTCCAATGGCAAGATTTTGAGATCCTCTTCTTTTTTTATAAAAGATGAAAGTTGCAAAGTCGTAGGTGGGCTAAACATAAACTTTGATGATAATCGATACAAAGAACTATCAAATCTGATTTTTTCTCTATGTCATCCGGATAATTATGTATCCAAAAATATTTCCATAGAAATAAAGGGAAATGATGAGCAAACAATATTTTCGGAAAATATTTCAAATACTATAGATGAAATATTAAATAGAATAAACAAGTCCCTTCCTTTCAGTGATCTAAGTCATTCAGAAAAGCTTGATATTATACGCCAGCTTTATCAAAAGGGCATATTCTCTATGAAAGGTGCCATAAAAACCGTAGGAAATAGACTGTCTTGCTCTCCCGCCAGTATGTATAGATATCTCGATATCGTAAAAAAGGAAAAATAAACTTTGATATGTTTTTAAGGTTCGCAAAAGTATGCTATGATTTGAGAACAATAATTAGAACTACACCCATCAACGGATACCCTACAAAGCAACACAGGGTTTGGGTACATCAAGAAAGGAGATTTTAAGATGCTGAAGAAACATCAATTCTGGGCAGTCGTAGCAGTTGTTGGAATGGTGATGTGCTTTATCACAGGACACGCTATGGTGGCAGGACATAAGGCAAAAGCGGTGACAGAGTAAAGTAGTATAATCACAAAAAGGGACTGTGAAAATCAAAATGATAAAGAACTTTTCGGCAATATAGGTCTGAAAATGGGGTGTCTGAGCCCGATACTTGCGAAATCCGGTGAAGTGAAGAACTGTAAAAATCAAGAAATGAAGCGAATAATGCAGTATAGGTCTATATTAGGGGTAATCTGAGCCCGCCGGTACTTACTGAAAGCGAGCAAAGCGAAGCTTGAAGTTAGTACCGCTGCGAAGGCGAGGTTAGCGGGAGCGTGCCCCGATTATAGACCTATACTGCATTAGAGCGCATCTTTATAATAAATACAGTCCTTCAATACATAGGATTACGCTATCGAGAGCGTGCCCCGTTTCAGGCCTATACTGCTTAGAAAGTTATTTTGATTTTACAGGCCTTTTCCAGTCTTTAATCCTTCTTTTCCTTGTCACCATATTTTGTTGCAATTTCGAATAACAAGCTCTTTCCCTGTGAAATCTGTAAATCCACACCGGTGTCGTTTGGCTTGTTCTCTGCGAATTCATAATCCTTATCCGGCAGGATGGCATTTAACAGAATTCCTACTAAAGAGCCTGTGGCAATTCCGGAGAAGGCAATCTGAATCCCGAAGAGCTGAAAATGCAGAGCTCCCTCGGAGGAGTAGTTGATACCGATGGACAAGACCAGAATCATAGCCGCCACAATGATATTTCTACTCTTGGAGAAGTCCACCTTGGTTTCCACCACATTTCGAACACCCACTGCGGAAATCATGCCGTAAAGCACCAGGGAGATTCCGCCGATAATGGCCTGAGGCATTGCCTCAATCACTGCGGAAAACTTCGGGCAGAAGCTAAGGAGTACCGCAAAGCAGGCCGCCAGACGAATGACTCTGGGATCATAAACCTTGGTAAGGCTCAGCACACCGGTATTTTCTCCGTAGGTTGTATTGGCAGGAGCACCGAAGAGGGAAGCAAGCGTTGTGGCCAAACCGTCTCCCAAAAGGGTTCTGTGTAAGCCCGGATCCTCCAGATAGTTAATGCCTACTGTAGAGGAGATGGCGGAGATATCGCCGATATGCTCCATCATTGTTGCAAAGGAAATGGGGATAATGGTCAGGCTGCTGCTCAGAAGTAGAGCCGGATCCAGTTTGCCCTCGGTAAACAGGGAGAAAACCGTTCTGTGGTAGTCTATCGGAAAGCCGAAAATCGGCGCTTCTTTAATGCTTTCAAAGGGCAC
This sequence comes from Oribacterium parvum, assembly GCA_938022235.1. Lineage (GTDB taxonomy): Bacteria > Bacillota > Clostridia > Lachnospirales > Lachnospiraceae > Oribacterium > Oribacterium parvum_A. Next base: position 6,992 of record CALIEL010000022.1, on the reverse strand, counting down.
AAGGCCTAAAACCGCCGCAAAGCTGTAGGACACCAGAACCCCCAAGAGAATAGGAATAATTTTTACCATGCCTTTTCCGAAAATGTTGCAAAAGATGACTACGCAGATGGCCAGGAGCGCCAGCCCCCAGTTGGTGGAGCAGTTTTCCACCGCAGACTTGGATAGATTCAAACCGATAGCAATGATAATAGGTCCTGTAACCACCGGCGGAAAATACCGCATAACCCGATTGGCTCCAAAGGCCTGGAAGAGAAAGGCCAGCACCAGATACATTAGTCCTGCGCAGGCTACCCCGAAGCAGGCGTAGAGCAGAAGCTCCGGCTCCTTATTGGGTGCTATACTCATATACCCTGCCAAAAAGGCGAAGGAAGAGCCTAGAAACGCGGGCACCTTATTATTTGAAAGAAAGTGAAACAAAAGTGTGCCCAGTCCCGCAAAAAGCAGGGTGGTGGAAATGGACAAGCCGGTCAGCAAGGGTACCAATACCGTTGCTCCGAACATGGCAAAAAGATGTTGTAATCCTAAGACCACAAACCTTCCTTTTCCCAAGACTCTGGCATCGTAAATAGCTTCTTCTCCGATATTTTTGATTTTCTCCACATTATCCTCCTTTGTAGCTATTCTCAGGGAATCTCAGTCTATTCAATTTTCTTCGTACATTTACGCCGTTCCCTATCATACTCTCCGACTCTGACTATGTCAAAATTATTTTCCCGTACATTCTATAAGAAGACTATTCTTTCCCTACTTATTTTCCTTCTTGCCTCCGGCAGGTTTTCGGCCTCGTTTCGTCTCCTCTTGAAATGTATTGATAGAATAGACTTGAAAATGCGTAGAATTTTTAGAATCTTCAGAAAAGCGTTCCTTTCCCCCTTCTTCCTTTTGTGATAAAATAAACATAAGTCAATAGGAAAATTTTTTATTATAAGATATTTTGCAAGAAACGGAAATAAATTTTATAGGTCGTTTTCAACAAAAAATTGAATATTGGTTATATACTGAGAAGATAATGCTTGGAGGATAGACATCATGGAAATAAGACAGCTGCATTCTTTTATAAAAATCGTTGAATTACAAAGCTTTTCCAAGGCGGCAGAAGCTCTGGGCTACACCCAGGCGGCAGTAACCATTCAGATTCGCCAACTGGAGCTGGAATTCAACACCCGCTTTTTTGACCGGGTAGGAAGGCACGTGGAATTAACCCCTCCCGGAAGGAAGTTTCTGATGTATGCCAACGAAATCCTGCGAAAAGTGGATGATGTCCATGCGATGTTGGGAAATGCCGTAGTAAAGGATCATAGGTTGCGTATCGGCACTTTGGAGTCCTTACTCAGCTTTAAACTGCCGAAGGTAGTCAGTTATTTCTATAAACACTACCCTACCGTGGCTTTGGAAATCCGCTCCGGAACACCGAAGGAGCTGAACGAAATGCTGGATCATAACCAGATTGATTTGGCCTATTACATCGACCAGAAGGTTTACGGACAAAACTGGGAGAAGACTTTAGAGGAACCGGAGGCTGTGGTTTTTGTGGCTTCCAAAGACGCCAAACTTCCGGAAAAGGAAGAATATCTTTTGGCTGAGCTTTTAAACCAGCCCTTCTTCCTGACGGAGAAGGATTCCAATTACCGTTATGCATTGGAACAGGAATTGGCCTCCCGACATTTGGGTATACGCCCCTTCTTTGAAACCAGAAATCCGGATGTGATTATCGAGCTGATTAAAGAAAACCAGGCACTTTCCTTCCTCCCCAGATACGCCGTGGAGGAAAGTCTGAACGACGGAAGCCTACGACTTCTGAAGGTGCAGGACTTTGAGATGCAGATGTATCGCCAGCTCTTCTACCACAAAGATAAGTGGATTACGGAGGAAATGAAGAACTTCATCGCTTTGGGTGAATTATCGATGCTATAAAAGAATAAAAAGAAGCGAATATAAAACAGTAAGCTCTTCCTGACAGGAAGATTTGCTTTACTATATTTTCCATTCACTTCCAAAAAAAATGAACCGCCCTACAGCCTTGTAAATCAAGGAAGTAGGGCGATTTATATTGATGCACATAATCCAGTATCAAAGCCAATTTTTGAAAAATATCAGCTACGGTTAACTCATATACGTAGGCGAAGTTAGCGGGAGCGTGCCCGAATTTTAACCCTATACTGAAAGGAAGGCTTTCTCTATTTTTCCAGCCCCATTTGTTTTATAGTAAGTGGTACTTTATCAAACCGCCTTTGGTCTTATAGCCCGTATCCCAAAGCGCCTCCAGAGAAACCCATGCCGCCTCCGAGTAGGTGACGGTCTGTACCTGAAAGTCATTTCCTTCTGCCAAGGGGTCATCCCCCTGATAACGGTAACCGATCAGCAAAAACCAGTGCCAGATATAGTCATCCATGTCCGGATTCTGATGATTCAAAATCAAAATGGGGACAGGAAGATTTTTATCGATCTGCTCCACAACACATTCTTTCGCTTTGGCAACATTTTCCGCCCCGGGAACGATGGTCATCATCAGGTTTTCTTCCTGATGCTCCTTTAAGAAATTCTGATAGCCCTCCACGTATAATTCCGGTTTATCGATGCCGGACCAACGGGGATGCAGGTATTTCTTCATTTCTTCGGTAAAATAAAGGTACTCGTCCTGATCTAATTTTTCCAAATTTCCGGAATATAAAGATTTTTTTCCATGGTGCAGGGCAAGATAAATCGAACTGTCACAGGCGGTAATGGCGCCACAGCCCCCCAGCTGCATCATATGGTCAAAACACCAATCCTGGTTTCCCCCATAGGACTCACCGATATAAAAAAAATCCAGTTTCTTCTCCATTTTCTCAGGACTTCTCCTTCCCTTTTATATAGATTTCGGGTTTTGCATCAAGCGCATGGCGTTGATGATGCAAATGACGGTTACCCCCACATCGCCAAACACTGCCGCCCACATATTGGCAATTCCTACGGCACTTAAAATCAGCACCAAAAACTTTACTGCAAGGGCAAAAACAATGTTTTGCATGGCAATCGTCATGGTCTTCTTTCCGATGGCAATGAGGGTGGGAATTCTACTTAAGTCGTCATCCATAATGACTACATCCGCCGCTTCAATGGCTGCATCCGATCCCATAGCGCCCATGGCAATGCCCACATCCGCCCGGGAAAGCACCGGTGCATCATTGATACCGTCTCCGATAAAGGCAAGATAACCGCTACGCTTCTCTCCTTCTCCGCTTAAAGAGCTAAGGATTTCCTCCACCTTCTCCACCTTCTGGGCGGGAAGCAGCTCTCCGTAAACGCTGTCCAAATTCAGCTCCCGGCCTACCGCCTCCGCTACAGGAGTACTGTCTCCGGTAAGCATAACCACACTTTCAATGCCCTGCTGCTTCATTTTCGAAACTGCTTCCTTACTGCTTTCCTTCACCTCATCCGCAATCAAGATTCTTCCAAGATACTGACCGTCCTTTGCTACCAGGCAAATGGTGGCAGCTCCCTCATCCTGCTGTGGTACGGAAATGCCTTCTTCCTCTAAAAGCTTGGCCTTTCCCACTAAAATTTTGCACCCTTCCACAATGGAAATCAAGCCTGCACCGCTGCGATTTTCCGTATTTTCCGGGAAAGGAAGACTGTTGCTTTCCTTTCCGGAAGAATGCTTCATCGGATCATTTTCTACTACGACATCTTCCGGAGAAGCATTAGCCTTCGAAGAATCTTCCATCCATTTTTTGTAGGCGCTGAGAATGGAAAGCCCGATGGGGTGGGTGGAACCATTTTCCGCCATAGCGGCAGTGCGAAGAAGCTCATCCTTGGAAATTCCCTCCCAAGGCTCAATCTCCTGCACGGCGAAATTCCCCTTGGTTAGGGTTCCTGTTTTATCGGACACTACAACCTTTAATTTGGATACCAGCTCCAGATAGTTGGAGCCCTTTACCAGTACACCCTCTCGGGAAGCCGCACCGATTCCTCCGAAGAAGGACAGGGGCACGGAAATCACCAAAGCGCAGGGACAGGACACTACTAAAAAGGTACAGGCACGATATAACCAGGTAAGGGGAGGATGGGCTGCGAAAAACTCCGGAGACACCAGGCCTATTTTTGTTCCCAAGAACAGGCCAAGGCTTGGCAGTATAGCCAATGCCAATGCCGAATATACTACGATCGGGGTATAAATCCGGGCAAACTTTGTGATAAAGTTCTCCGCCTTGGATTTCTTCTCGGAGGCCTCCTCCACCAGCTCCAAAATCTTGGAAACAGTGGAATCCTCAAAGGCCTTCAAAGCCTCTACACGAAGCATGCCCTCTCCATTGATACAGCCGGAAATAATCTTTTCTCCGGGGAATACCTCTCTGGGGACGGACTCTCCGGTAAGGGCTGCCGTATTTACCATACTTTCTCCTTGACGGACAATGCCGTCCACCGGCACTCTTTCTCCCGGCTTTACCAAAAGCATATCCCCTACTTCTACCTCATCCGGATCCACGGTATCTACGGTGCCGTCTTCCCTTTCAATGTGGGCCAGCTCCGGTACAATATCCATCAGCTCCTTAATGGACTTTCTGCTTTTTCTTACCGCATAGCTTTGGAAAAGCTCTCCCATCTGATAGAAGACCATTACCGCCACCGCTTCCGCAAATTCTCCGGAAAGGAAGGCGCCTAAGGTGGCCACAGTCATCAATAAGGCTTCATCAAAGGGACGCCTGTTTTTGATTCCCAGAAAACATTCCTTTACCACGGAAAGACCGCTGAGAAAATAAGGAATAAGATAAAGCGGAAGATACCAAAGAGAATGCTCCGGAAGGAAGGGAAGAATCCCCGTCTTTTCCACAATCAATAAGATTAAGAATAAGATGACGGAAAGAAGAAGCTTGTTTCTTTCCCGAATAAGTTTCTCTGACATGGTATTTCCCCTTTACTATATTTTTTCTACTCTATGCTTTGCTCTTCTTTACTATATTTTTTCTACTCTATACTTTACTCTAAACTATTGCTTTTCCGGTACTTACTCTGATAATCCGCTTCAATACTCTACTCATAGTACTGCAAGCTTTGGACTTTATTCTCCTACACGCCCTTCACGGTGAAGTCCGGCTCAATGGTCTTTCCTATACGGATGGCTTCCTGCAAAATCTCCTCAAAGCGATTATCCTCCGCCTCCAAGGTAAACTTCTGCATCATGAAGTTTAGCTTTACAGACTGTACTCCCGGAATCTTTCCGATAGCTTCCTGTATCTTAGCCGCACAATTTGCACAATCAATTTCACATTCAAACTTCTTCTTCATTTTTTCTCCTCTTTTCTATCTTGATTTTTATTGTTTCCTATAGTAAATAGTTTCTGTTCTTATGATTTCTCATTGATTTCTCATTGATTTCTCATCACTTCTTTTATTCTTCGATATGCTCAATGCCCATGGCAATGATGGTCTTGACATGCTCATCCGCCAAGGAGTAGAGAATGCTTTTCCCCACTCTTTTTCCGCTAACCAAGCGGGCGGTACGAAGAATCTTTAACTGATGAGAAATGGCGGACTGATTCATTTCCAAGTCCTGACAAATCTCCGTAACATTTTTCTCTCCTTCAAACAAATCGTAGAGAATCTTGATTCTGGTGGAATCTCCAAAGACCTTAAACACTTCCGCTAAATCACATAAGCTATCCTCGGAAATCGTTGCATGACTATCTGCTCTTTGATGTTCCAAGGCAATCACTTGACTCATTCCTCTCCTTTCTGAGATTACGGACTTTACGAACCTTATGGTAAAAATTTTTGTAAAGTCCCTCTTCTCTTGCATAATGAATGGCAGGCTATAAAAACCACTCAAAAAAGCAACAACAGATTTGCATATGAATATATTATCATATGTAAATCTGTTGTCAATAATTTTTTTTTTCTTTTTTCAAATATATTTAGAATCCGAAAGTCTCTTACTTTAGCCCTTAGAGTTTCAGCTCCCTGAGTAGTTGTTTCCGAAACTCCTGATCCAAAGAAGCTTTTTTAATATCTTCCAGCCTGCCCTGTTCCGCAAGAAGCCCCATTAATTGAGCTGCTCTGCTTTCTCCTTCCTCTCTTCCTTCTTCCCGTCCTACTGCTAATAGTTTTTCCAGTGCCATATTCATCTCCGGCCCTCCTTTTCTCTCCATGGAAGATTCCTTTAACTCCTTCACTCTTCTTGCCAAAACCGACGAATGCATTTCTTGCGGATTTTTCCTTTGAAAGTCCCTTACCAAATCCCCAAAAGCATTTTCTTCCGTAATCTCAGTATTTAAGTAAATGATGTGTGAACCATCTGAAAAGTATTCTTCCGAATCCCTAATCCTTCTGTCCACATAATAAATCTGTTTCTGTAAATTCAGTATATCTTTTTTCACGATAAATATAACATAGCTTTCCGGTAATTGTGTGAACTCTGCAAGAATTGCTCTTTTTTTCTTCTCTACTGATTTTATGTCTTCTCATCTTTCCGAGCATAAGGAACCTCCTAAGTAAAAAAAGAAGAAGCCTTTCTCAGCCTATTTTACAATGGCTTAGCCTCTTCTCCTATACTCCACATTCGGATAATATCCGTATACGGATATGAAATTTAATTCCGCCTTAAGCGCTCTACCCCTTCTCGAATCGCCTCCACGGTAAACTCCAGCTCCTCTTCCTTTAAGTCCTCTTCAAAGCTTAAACGCAGTCCGGAATAGGCCTCCACATGGCTTTTCCCCATAGCCAAAAGTACATGGCTTGGCTCCACGGAACCACTGGCACAGGCAGAACCGGCACTGGCGCAAATACCCTTTTGATCCAAAAGCAACAAGAGACTCTCCGCCTCTATTCCCTCTATGCAAATGTGCACATTGCCGGAAAGTCTATTTTCCTCGGATGTTTCCAGCGGATTCACCCCGGTAATCTGCATTCCGGGTACCTCTTCCAAAAGCCGTCTAAAGAATAGCTTCTGAAGCTCCCGTTTTCTTTTCTCTCTTTCCACCATGGTAGCATAGGCCTCCTCTGCAGCCTTAGCA